>DASUGE010000474.1:0-5571 GCA_036274215.1 Polyangiaceae bacterium
TCTCCTTCAGCTTGAGCGCCCCCTCGAGCGCGATCGGATAGCCGAGTCCACGACCCAAGAACAGCATGTCCTTCGCCGAGTGCCAGCGGCGTGCCACCTCGTACGCCTCGTCGCTGTGCTCGAGCGTCTTGCGCATGTAGGAGGGAACGGACAAGAGCGCTTCGAGCGCGGAAGCGCCCGCTGCCTGGTCGAGGGTGCCGCGGCTCCGGCCGAGGTAAATGGCGAGCAGGAGCAGCGCCGTGAGCTGCGCCGTGAAACACTTGGTGGAGGCGACGCCGATTTCCGGACCGGCGTGCGTGTAGAGACAGCCGTTCGCGGCGCGCGGAATCATGCTGTCCACGACGTTCGTGATCGCGAGCACGTAGGCGCCCGCCTCGCGCGCGGTGCGGACCGCCGCCAACGTGTCGACGGTTTCGCCCGATTGGCTCACCGCGACGACGAGATCGCGCGGGGTGAAGACCGGAGCGCGCATCCGGACCTCGCTCGCGATTTCCGTCTGCGCGGGGACGCGGGCGAGGTCTTCGACCCAGTAGCGGCCCGCGATCGTCGCGTGGTAGCTCGTCCCGCAGGCGAGGAAGTAGACTCGGTCGATCGAGCGCGCCTTCTCGGCGTTCAAGCCGAGCTCGGCGTCCTCGATTTCCGCTTCCGCGACGCGGATGCGACCACGCAGGGTGTCTTCGATGGCGCGCGGCTGCTCGAAGATCTCCTTGAGCATGAAGTGCTTGAAGCCGCCCTTTTCGGCCTGCGTGGGGCTCCAGTCGATGCGGCGCGGCGCACGGTTCACGGCCTTGCCGCTCACGGTCTCGATGCGAGCACCGGCGCTCGTCACTTCGGCGATCTCCCCGTCCTCGAGGAACACCATCTGGCGGGTGTGACCGAGCATCGCCGGGATGTCGCTCGCGCAGAGCGTCTCCCCCTCGCCGAGGCCGAGCACGAGCGGCGATGCGTTCTTGGCCACGACGATCCGATCGGGTTGGCGTGCCGACACGACGGCGAGCCCGTACGCCCCCTGCACGCGGCCGAGGGCGCTCTTCACGGCATTGAACAGCGTGCCCCCGGACTCGAGGCCGCGCAGCACGAGGTGCGCGATGATCTCGCTGTCGGTGTCGCTCGAGAAGACGACGCCCTCCTGCTCGAGCTGACGGCGCAGGACGACGTGGTTCTCGATGATGCCGTTGTGCACGATCGCGACGTCGCCCGCGACGTGGGGGTGCGCGTTCGGCTCCGTCGGTCGACCGTGCGTCGCCCAGCGCGTGTGGCCGATGCCCGCGGTGCCCGTCAGCGTTTTGCCCTCGAGCGCGCGCGAGAGGTTGTCGAGCTTGCCGACGCTGCGAATCACGTCGAGCCCATGGCTCATCTGAATGGCGAGGCCCGCCGAGTCGTAGCCGCGGTACTCGAGCCGCCTGAGCCCCTCGAGCAAAATTGGCGCCGCCACCCTAGGACCAACGTACCCAACGATGCCGCACATATCGCCTGTTTCGGAAAGCTCGCACCAATCACGCCCTGCGGCTAGGGCCTTCTGTCATGGGGGCGGCACGCGCCTCCGCCATCCGCCGAAGCAAGTTCGGCGGAGCCTTCCCCCACGCGGGCAATCCCGTCTGTCGCGCTAGGCTTTGACGAGCGTCCGGTACAGGGCGGCCGTGCGCTCGGCGATGGCGCTCCACGAGAAGCGGTCGACGACACGGGCGCGCCCAGCCTCGCCGAAACGGCGCGCACGTTCGGCATCCGTGCCGAGCTCGTTCACGGCGCGGGCGAGCTCGCGCGCGAACACCTCGGGATCGCGCGGCTCGTTCTTCGGCGTTCCATCCCCGTCGAAACGAACGAGGGTGCCGGTCTTGCCCTCGACGACGATCTCCGGGATGCCGCCGACGGCGGAGGCGACGACCGGAACACCGCACGCCATGGCCTCGAGATTCACGATCCCGAACGGCTCGTAGACCGAGGGGCAAACGAACACGCGCGCGTGGCTCAGGATCTGCACGACGTCGGGCCGCGAAAGCATGCCCTCGACCAGGACGAGCCCGCCGCGCTCGGCCTGGATTTCGGCCGAAAGTGCCCGAAACTCGGCGCCGATCTCCGGCGTGTCCGGCTCGCCCGCGCAGAGCACGAGCGACAACTTTGGATCGACGTGCCGGAACGCGCGCAAAAGGTGCACGATGCCCTTCTGGCGCGTCACGCGGCCCACGAAGACGGCGTAGGGCCGCGCAGGATCGATGCCGTGCTTCGTGAGCACGTCCGTGCCTGGGTCGGGCCGGTACTCGTCCGGCTCGATCCCGTTGTGAATGACATGCACCCGGCTCGGCGAAACCGTGGGGTAGGCGCGCAGGATGTCCGCCTTCATCGCCTCGGACACGGCGATGACGGCGTCAGCGGCTTCGATCGACGTGCGCTCGCAGAAGCTCGAGATGGCGTAGCCGCCCCCGAGCTGCTCGACCTTCCACGGCCGGAGCGGCTCGAGGCTGTGGGAGGTCATGACGTGCGGAATGCCGTACGCGAGCTTCGCGAGGTGCCCCGCGAAGTTCGCGTACCACGTGTGCGTGTGGACGAGATCCACGCCACGCACGTGGCGGGCCGCCAGGAGATCGACCGACAGCGTGCGGAGCGCCGCGAGCTCCGGCTCGCTCCCGTCGAGCTCCGCCCACGGCTCGTACGTGCGCCGCACCTCGGCTGCGGCGCGCGGCTTGCCGAAGCAATGCACGTCGACCGCGACATGGCGCACGAGCGAGCGCACCAGGTACTCGACGTGGACTCCGGCGCCCCCGTAAACCTCGGGCGGGTACTCCCGCGTGACGATTGCCGCGCGCATCAGCTTGGAATCACTTCACCCTTGCCGATGACCACGATGCCGTTGTCGCTCAGCGTGAAGCCGCGCGCCCGGTCGTGATCGGGGTTCACGCCGATGCGCGCGCCGCGCGGCACCTGCACGCCCTTGTCGATGATGGCGCGCCGAATGACGGCATCACGCCCGATATCCACGCCGTCGAGCAGCACGGAATCTTCGACGAGCGCGCGCGAGTGGACGACCACGCCGGGCGAGAGCACCGAGCGCCGCACCGTGCCGCCGGAGACGATGACACCGGCCGCGATCATCGAGTCGAGCGCGACGCCGCGTCGCTCCGCGTCGTCGAACACGAACTTGGCCGGCGGCAGCGAGTTCAGGCCCGTGAAGGTGGGCCACTCGGGGTTGTAGAGATTGAAGACGGGATGGACGCTGATGAGGTCCATGTTCGCTTCCCAGTAGCTGTCGAGCGTCCCCACGTCGCGCCAGTAGCCGCGATCGCGGTCGGTCGCGCCCGGAATGCGATTCGCCGCGAAATCGTAGACGCCTGCCATCCCGGAGTTCACGAGCATGGTGATGATGTTGCCGCCCATGTCGTGGGCGCTCTCTTTGTTCTCGGCGTCGGCGCGCACCGCGTCCACGAGCACCTTGGTCGTGAACACGTAGTTTCCCATCGACGCGAAGACGTGCTCCGGATCGTCGGGCAGCCCCGGCGCGTCGCTCGGCTTCTCCTGAAAGCGGCGGATGCGGCCGTTCGGACCCGGCTCGAGCACGCCGAAGCGTGAAGCCTCGGCGCGCGGAACGCGGAGGCCTGCGACCGTGACGCCCGCGCCCGACTCGATGTGCGCGTCGAGCATCTGCGACGGATCCATGCGGTAAATGTGATCCGCGCCGAACACGCAGATGTACTCGGGGTCCTCGTCCCGGATCAGGTTGAGGTTCTGGTGGATGGCGTCCGCCGAGCCCTCGAACCAGCGACGCCCGAGGCGCATCTGCGCGGGCACCGTCATCACGTAATTGTTGAAGAAGTGGGACATGCGCCAGGTCTGCGCGATGTGCCGATCGAGACTGTGGCTCTTGTACTGCGTGAGGACGGCGATGCGGAGGAAGCGTCCGTTGACGAGATTGGAGAGTGCAAAATCGATGATGCGGTAGTTCGCGCCGAAGGGGACGGCCGGCTTGCAACGATCGCGCGTGAGCGGATAGAGGCGCTTCCCTTCGCCGCCCGCGAGGACCATGCCGAGTACGTGAGGGCGCTTGGCCATATTTCTCGAATGCTGCCCGAGGGCGCGCTCGAATTGAAGGGGCATGCCGGCATCACCTGCAGTCGGCGGCTTTCGGCCGTTCGGGCTACACTGAAATCGGTCCGCAGGGCGGCAGCGGCTGCCCAGCGTATTTTCGGCGAAGGAGGTTCGGCTTGGCGCGATTCGCTTTCTTGGCAGCTTGGTCGGCGGTGGCGGTGCTGAGTCCCCGGCTCGCGGAGGCGTGCGGCGGAGGCGGCGTGACGACGGTCACGAGCAGCTCGCAGGCTGCCGTAGCGAACTCGCAGCGCATCGTCCTCGCGTACCACCCGGACCCCCAGAACCAACGGACGGAGATCATCGCGCAGATCGGGGTTCCGGCCGCGGACTCCGACTACGGCGTGCTCATCCCCGTGCCGGGCAGGCCGGAGATCGATCCGGAGCCGGTGTCGATCGACGACCTCGACGCGCTGGATCGCGACACGCAGCCGACCATCGTCACGGTGCAGGAGGTCGCGAGCGGCGACGGCGGGGGCACCGGGTGCGGCTGCGGCAGCGCGGACGACGATTCCTCGAGGAAAGGTGACCAGGCTGGCTCGTCGGCGGTCGTTTCCGTCAGCGCTCCGGTCAACGTGGGCCCGGCCACCGCGGTGGTGCTCGAATCGGACGACGGCTCCGCGCTCACCGAGTGGCTCGACGAGAACGGCTTCGCGATCCCGAGCGAGCACCAGGCGATCGTAGATCACTACGTCGAGATGGGCGACGCCTTCATCGCGATTCGGCGCAGCGACACGGCGCCGCCCGATGGCCCGACGAGCCTCGGCCTGCACTACACGCTCACGGGCGATCACCGCCAGCTGTCCCTCGCTTTCGCTCGCATCGGCGCGGCTCCCACCGTGTCCTTCACGGTGTTCGTGACGGCGCCGACCATTGCTTTTCCGAATGGCTTCGCGGCCCTCGAGCTCGGTCAGCTGTCGCAGAGCACCCTCCGGACGAGCTACTCCGCCGCGGTTGCTCGAGCCGTCGCGACCTACGGGTCGCACGCCTTCGTGATGGAGGGCACCTACGGACCGGGCTCCAGTTGGAGCGTGAGCCATGAGTTCGCGATGCTCCTCGGCATCGACAGCATCAAAGGCAGGAACTTCACGACGCGAGCCAGCACCATCGTCGCGGCAGAGGCCCTCGACACCGACGTGCGCTTCGACTTGCAGGGAGACACCGTCTCGAACAGCGTGACCATCCACGCGGCGGGCGCTCGACTCCCGCGCTCACGCGAGTCGAGCGTCGGGGTGCTGGCGCTCGTGCTCGCGTCGCGGGCGCTCCGCCGGCGCTTTCGGCGGCAGTAGCTTGCCGGTTGGCTGACTCAGCCGTCGGGTGGTACTTTTTCGTACGGAGGTGCGTGGTGCGACGAGCTTTCTTGGTCATGGTGGCGGCGGCGGCGACCCTGCTGACTCTGCCTGCGGAGGCGTGCGGCGGAGGCGGCGTGACGACGGTCACGAGCAGCTCGCAGGCTGCCGTAGCGAACTCGCAGCGCATCGTCCTGGCGTTCCA
>DASUGE010000475.1:0-17227 GCA_036274215.1 Polyangiaceae bacterium
GCCGATGCGCTCGACGACTCCGAGGGCGGCTGGCTCGAGACCGGGCTCGATCCGCAGCCGGGCTTCGCGGTCGAGCTCGCGCCCGAAGCGGCGCGCGCTCTCGCGTACCTGCGCGAGCGTTTTCACATCGAGCTCGAGGAGCCCATCGTGCGCGTGCTTTCGCTCGGCCCGCAGCGGCACCCGTACCGGCGCATCCGCCCGGACGGCGACGGCTTCGTGCTCGCCGTGAAGGACTTTCGCGCTCGCTTCATGGTCGACGGGCGCCGCATCGTCGTGCTCGCCATCAAGAGCGGCTACCGGCCGCGCGAGCTCGCGACGAATCCCGACGCGGCGCTCGACGCGCACCGCGCGTTCGTTGCCGAGTTTGCCTAACGGCGAACGCCGGCGGGCTCTTCCGAGGTGGCGCGGGGACGCCGGCGGCCGCTCAGCGCGCTTTGGTGCGCGGCATCGTCAGCGAGTAGCCCGTGTAGGTGTAGGTGACCTGCCGCCCTCTGACGGGCGTCTGCTCGGCAGCCTTGAGCCGGACGGAAGAGGGGAGCGGCGCGCGTCCTTCCAGGCGGCTTCCGCAGCGGATGCACGAGAAAGCACCCTGGAAGACCTCGGTCTTGCACTTGGGACACTGCTTACACGCTGCTTCCACTTTGGCTCTCCCGGGGGGGCGTATCGCCCGCCACCGACAGGTATGTGGGGCCGGCGTAGCGTTTTTCTGATCCGCCCCGAGGCCTCAGGGCTTCCAGAGCAGCGGTAAACCTGGCGCGTCGTGGCGGCGCCTGCGTCGGGCGCGGGCGCCGAGACCGAGGAGCGCCGTGAGGAGCCACGCCGGGCTCGTCGCATCGCTCGAGCCGGCGACGCGGCACCCGCATCCGGAGTCGTCCTTGGGCGGCGAGGAAGCGTGACGCGCCCCCGCGTTCCCGACCAACCCTGCAGCCCCCGCAACCCCGGTTTGCCCGGCCGCCGCGCCGCCGGTGCCGCCGTTCGCGGCGCCTGCGCTACCGCCCGACGTGCCGCTCGTTCCCGCGCGAGCCGTGTCGGCGCCGGCCTCGCCGCCCGCGTCGTCGCTCGGGGCGCCGCCCTCCGTGGAGCCGGCGCTGCCGCCGGGCGACGGAGCGGTTGCGCCGACGCCCCCTTCGCCACCGTCCGTGCTCGTGCCCCCGGCGCCGACGTAGCCCGCGACGCCCGCTTCGCCCCCCGCGTCACCGGCCCCCGCGCCGCCACCTGCACCGGGGATCACTCCCGTGCAGGCCCCTTGCGACGGGTTCGGCTCGTTCGGGCAATTGTCGAGCGCCGTGGGAACGCCGTCGCCGTCGCCGTCGCTCGCTGCGTCGGACGCGATGGCGACGCTGCGAAGCTCGGCGCTCTCGCGGGTGCTGGCGCTCGAGAGCTCGACGTAGAAGCCGAGCCGCGCTTCGGCGCTCTCCCCGTCGTCGAGGTGCATGAGCTCGGCGCACGGGAGCGACTCGACGGGCACGCCTTTGCGATCGAGGAGCCCGCAAGTGAGGTCCTCGTAGCTCGGCGCGCCGAGGCGAATCGTCCACGCATGCGCCGCAGCGAGGGCCTGCCGGGTGAGGGCCATGCGCTCTCCGGGAGCCAGCACCGCTTCGAAGCCCGCGTTGCCGTCGCCCGCGAAGCGCATCGGCAACGGCCCCGCTACGACGCCGCGCTCGGCGTCGAGCGAGTACAGGGCGGCCTCCAGCCGATCCTCGGGCGTGTCGAACGAGTTGACCTGCCCCTCGCGAATGAAAACGAAGCCGCCGTAGGCGCGAAGCTGCCCGCCGTTTTCGACCTCGATGCTCGTGAAGCTGCCAGCCTGCAGCGTCCCAGCGACGATGCTCGGCTCGCTCGCGTGCGGGACGAAGTCGAAAGGCAACCCGTCGAGCGTGAGCGTGAGCGCACCGCAGTCGCTCGAGCAGGCTTCGCGCGGCATGACCTGCATGGCAAAACGCCGCTCGAACGGCTCGCTCGTGAAGTTGTGGATGACGTGCGTGGCGTCCCTATCTTCGATGAACTTCTCCGGATAGGGCCCGAATACCGGGTCGGCGAGCACCGTGCCGTTCGCGCCGAGCTCGTCGAGCTGACAGGTGAGGTGGCTGAACAGCGTCGCGGTGTGGTGGGGGCCGGCATCGAACGGCAAGTCCGAAACGTCGCGCTCGGCGACGGCGCGGGCGTGGCAGTCGGTCGCGAAATCGGCGCTGTGCAGGCTGATGAGCGCGTTCGGGCTGAGCCCGTCGCCTCCCATCGTCTGCGCCCCCTTGCCGGTCGTCTCGCCGCCGGGGTTCGGCACCTGCTGGCAGAGCCGCGTCCCGAACGCCAAGCCGCGCGCGACCGGTCCGACGAGCTCGTACAGCGAGGTCGTCCCGACGCGCACGAGCATGCCGGAGCCCGACGTGCCGTGGCAGCCGTGCAGATCCGACCAATAGTTGGCGCCCCACGAGGTGGGCGTGCCGTCGCTCCACGTGATGGAGCGGAGCGGCAGGAGATCCGCCGCGTCGCCGAAGTAGTGGTAGTTCTGCTCGGGGGTGTCGCCGTGCTCGACGTAGTGCTCGATCCGGTCTTGGGGTAGCGACGACTCCGGCGCTCCGAGATCGAGCACCTCGTGCTTCCAGTGCAGGAGCGCCTCCTTGCCCGCGGGATTGCCCCGGCTGTTCGCGTTGACGAACCCGTATTTGTCTCCCGGGCGCCCGTTGCAGCGGAGCAACGCCATGTCCTTCGTCGGATCGGGACAGTTGATGGCGGGATTGCTCGGGCTCGAGTAGCAGCGGTTCTCGAGCGTGCAGTCGTACTCGTCGAAGAGGAAACCGTCGGACGAGGAGAGCTTCGGCTGCGAGTAGCTCGGGTAGGTGCCGCTGAGCGCGGCAGGCACGTACGTCTTCGCGAGCGCGGGCGTGATGCGGTAGAGCCGGAGCTTGATGGCGCTCGTGTCGCTGTCGCTGCCCGTGACGCAGTGCCCCGCCGTGATGGCGTAGCTCGGAGAGACGAGCGTGATGCCGCAGGTGTAGCGGATCGGGTTGCTCGCCGGCGCGGGCGCGAAGATGCGGTCGCCGTTGTTTTCGGCCGGGATCGTCAGCACGCCGCTCGCCCAAGCCGGCTCGCCTTGCGCGGCAAGCTCGCGCGCGAAGGTCTCGGCGTTCTGCGCCGGCGACGCCGTGGGATGCGCGGCCGTGATCTCCCCGAGCGACGGCGCCGGCTCGAACGCCATCTCGTAGTACACCCCGCGCTGCGAGCTCGAGACGCGGTCGCCGGCGCGAGCCAGGCGGCCGTCACCAGCGCGCGACGTGTCGCTGCAGGCAAGGCCTGCGGGCGCGACGAGTATCAGTCCGAACCACTTGCGCCACGACGCGAGCCGCGCGGGCCCGCGCCGACGTATTCCCGACACCACCCCCCTAGGGTATCACCATCCGGGCGCGACGGCTCAGCCGGCTCGGCGGTCGGCGCCGAGCCGGGGTGCAAACACTTCGGTTCGATGCGAGACGGCCGTCAGTTGCCGCCGGCACCGTTGCCGGCCGCTCCGCTCGCTCCGCCGCCGCCTTCTTCAGGGGGCGTGCATTCGGTGATGCCGGTGGTTGCGATGGGAGCGATCGACTTCAGGTAGATGGCGATGTCGCGCGCGTCGTCTTCGGTGATCCCAGCGAACGGCAGCATCGGACCGGAAGGCATCGGCGGGCACAGGCGATTGCCGTCCTCGTCGATCCCGGTGCGGATCGCGCGCACGATGTCCTCGACGCTGAGCGTGCCGCTGCCCGTCGCGTCGGGCGTGAGGTTCGGGGTCATGATCTCTGCGGGATAGGGCGGCACGGGCAGGCCGAGGCTCGCCGACGCGAAGACGCGGCCGCCCGCGAAGAGGCGAGCCGTGTCGATCGGAATCGCGCTCCCCGACGCCGACTCAGGCGAATGGCATTCCATGCAGATGCCGATGTTTCCAGCGAGGTAGCGGCCGTGCTGGGCGTTGCCGTAGTTCTCGTTCGTCGTCGGCAGCGTCGTTTGGGGGATCGACGCCTCCGGGACGGGCGTCGCGGGTGCCGTGAGCGGCGCCGGCAGCGTCTGGCGTTCCGGGATGGTTGCCGCGACCGCAGGGACGCTGCGTAAGTACGCGACGATCGCGTTCGCGTCGTAGTCGCTCATGTTGTGGAGCTCGGCGTACGGCATGATCGGGAAGAGCGGCTCGCCTTCGTCGTCCACGCCGTTCAAGAACGCATTCTTGATCTGTGCGTCGGTCCAATCGCGAAGTCCGGTCGGGTCCGGCGTGAGATTCGGTGACGGGATCAGGCCCACGGCGTCGTCGCCAGGCACGATATCGATGAACGTGGGATTGCCGCCGAGGAGGCGAGCGGTGTCGGGCGTGCCGTCGCTCTTGCGCGGCGTATGACAGTCGACGCACGCCGCTACGTGGTTGACGAGGTACGCGCCGCGCGCGAGCAGGGCCGCCTCGTCCGTTTCTCCGCCGGCACCTCCCACGGTCGTGCCAGTGCCGCCCTCGGGCGCCCCGGCGTTGCCGCCTTCGGTAGTCGTCGTCCCGCCTTGGGTTCCGCCGCGTCCACTGCCGCTCACGCCGCCGCGTCCGCCCGTGCCCGCACCCGAGGTGCCGCCCTGACCAGAGCTTCCACCTTTCCCGCTGGCGCCGGCCTTGCCGCCCTTGGCGGCGGTGCCAGCCGTGCCGCCACGACCGCCCCGTGGACCTGTGCCGCCGCTACCGGAGCTGTCGTCGTCGTCGCCGTTGCAGCCGTACGTGCTGGCGAGCGCAAGGATCACGGATGATGCGAGAAGCTTGGCGAGGGGCTTGTTCATGTAGGTTCCTCCGAAGTGCCGTGCGACGAGATCGCGATCCGTCGCGCCCGCTCGAGCAGCAAGGCACGTGCCGACCGTCCCGCGCTGCGAGCGCGCCCCTGAAGCGGCGCGGGCCCGTTTCGGAGGGACGAGATGGAGGCAGCGTGGCGATCCGGGTTCGGTCGATTCGCGTCACCACCCTCGCGCGGCGTTTCGCCTCGGGGCTTTCGGCGGCGTGCCCGCGTGTTTCCGAAAGGAGTCAGACATCTGGCGGCAACATTCGGGGCGCAACCTGGGGCTCTCCGAAAGGCTCTCCATGAAAATGCTTCGTCTGCTGGCGGCTGCTTGTTTCTCGCTGTTCATCGTCGACTGCAACAAGTCCGAGCCGCCGGCCCCCGCCGCGACCGAGGCCCCCGCAGCTGCCGCGAGCCCCGCCGCTGCCGCCTCCGACGTTGCCGTCCCGGCAGCTGCCCCCGTTCCGGAGCCGGCGGGTCCCGCTCTCAAGGTCGCCTACAGCGATTGGCCGGGCTGGATCGCCTGGGACATCGGGATTCAAAAAGGCTGGTTCAAGCAGGCCGGCGTCGCGGTCGATTTCGCGTGGTTCGAGTACGCCCCGTCGATGGACGCTTTCTCGGCCGGCAAGGTGGACGCCGTGGCCGTCACGAACGGCGACGCGCTCGTCACCGGCTCGAGCGGCGGGCCGAGCAAGTGCATCCTCGTCAACGACTACTCGAACGGCAACGACATGATCATCGCCAAGCCCGGCATCAAGAGCGTCGCCGAGCTGAAGGGCAAGAAGATCGGCGTCGAGGTCGGCCTCGTCGACCACCTGCTGCTCTTGAAGGCGCTCGAGAGCGCGAAGCTGACCGAGAAGGACGTGAAGATCACCAATGTCACGACGGATCAGACGCCTCAAGCGCTCAAATCCGGCAGCGTCGACGCGATCGCCGCCTGGCAGCCGAACAGCGGGCAGGCGCTCAAGGACGTCCCCGGCTCGACCGCCGTGTTCACGAGCAAAGACGCGCCGGGTCTCATCTTCGATCACCTGTGCGTGAATCCGAAGAGCCTCGCCGAGCGGCGCGCGGATTGGCTCAAGGTCGTCAAGGTCTGGTTCCAGATCGCCGACTTCATCAAAGATCCGAAAAACGTGGACGAAGCCGCCAAAATCATGGGCCAGCGCGTGAAGCTCTCGGGCGAGGAATACAAGAAGTTCATGAGCGGCACGGCGTTCCAGGATCTCGCCGGCAACCTCAAGGCCTTCGGCAAGGGTGAGACGCTCGAGTCCGTCTTCGGCTCGAGCAAGACGGTCGACGCCTTCTTCACCAAGAACAAGATGTACAAGAAGCCCGTCAAGTTCGACGAATACTTCGATTCGAGCCTCGTCGAAGAGCTCTCGAAGGCAGCGAAGTAAGTCCGATGGCGGGCCGTCTGCCCGAGGGGGAAGTAGACGCATCGACGTTCGATCCGATGGAGGAGCCGGTTCGTCCCCGGCTCCTCGCCGTGCGCCAGCCGCTCTCGCCGCGGGCGACGTTCTTCGTCGGGCTTCTCGCGTTCGCGGTGCCGATGGCGCTCTGGTGCGCGCTCTCGTACCTGCCGTTCGTGTGGCACCCGCTCGTGCTCGTGCAGGATCCGGGCGACACGAGCGTCCCCGGCACGTACGCGTACCTGGCCGAGGGCCAGCTCGTGGAGCGCGAGGTGTTCGCGGCGCGCAACGTCGAGCTTTCGCATGCCGGGAAGAAGCTCGCGCGCGGCGAGCGCTCGAATCCCGTGTATTTCCAGCCGCCGCACGCCGTGGGGCGCGCCCTCTACACGGCGTTCACGACACCGCCCGAAGGGGTGGGGGACGTCTGGTTTCACCAGAGCCTGCTCCAGAGCTGCAAGGTGATCTTCTGGGGCTTCTTCTGGTCGGCGCTGCTCGGGCTGCCGCTCGGGATCGCGTGCGGCACCTTCTCGTTCTTCTCGCGCCTGTTCGAGCCGTTCGTCGATTTCATCCGCTACATGCCGGCGCCCGTTTTTGGCGCGCTCGCGGTCAGCATCTTCGGCCTGGCCGAGGAGCCCAAGGTCGCGATCATCTTCATCGGCACCTTCTTCCAGATGGTGCTCGTCGTCGCGAATACGACCCGCACGGTGGACCTCGCGCTCCTTCAGGCGGCGCAGACGCTCGGCGCGAAGAATCGCCAGCTCGTCGTGCACGTCGTGATCCCCGGCATCTTGCCCGCCCTGTACCGGGACGTGCGCATCCTGATCGGCTGGGCCTGGACGTACCTGGTCGTCGCGGAGCTCATCGGCGAGAAGACGGGTCTTTCCGCCTTCATCTACCAGCAGCAGCGCTACCGTCACTTCGACAACGTCTACGCCGCGATCGTCATCATCGGCCTCGTCGGGCTCGGCGTCGATCAGCTGCTCGGATTCTTGGGCCGCTACCTGTTCCCTTGGGAAAGCGGCAACCTGCGCCTCGTGCGGCTCGCGCGCGGCGTGAAGAAGGCGCTCCCCGGCGGCCTGCGCCCAACCCCAGCGAAGGTGGTGTGACGTGTCCGACGATCGATTGGAGCTTCCGAGCTATCTCGAGCACACCCCGGAGGTGCGGGAGCGCATCGAGACCTTGAAGGCGCGCCCCGTCGTGATGAGCGTGGAGGGACTCACGCGCGAGTTCGACGCGGGCGGCGTGCGCACCACGGCCCTTTCGCGCGTGAGCTTCGAGGTGCGAAAGCGCGAGTTCATCAGCGTGATCGGCCCTTCGGGCTGCGGTAAATCCACGCTGATCCGCATCCTTGCCGGGCTCGACTACCCGACCTCCGGTGTCGTGCGCCTCGACGGCCTCGCCGTGCAGGGTCCGGGCGCCGACCGCGGCATGGTGTTCCAGGCCTACACGCTCTTCCCGTGGCTCACGGTGAAGAAGAACGTGATGTTCGGCCTGAGGATGAAGGGCATCGCGGCCGCGTCGGCCGAGCGCCAGGCGCTCGATTGGCTCGAGGTCGTCGGGCTGCGCGACGCAGCCGACAAGTACCCCGGTCAGCTCTCGGGCGGCATGAAGCAACGCGTGGCGATCGCGCGTGCGCTCGCGAACCAGCCGCGCATCCTCCTGATGGACGAGCCGTTCGGCGCGCTCGACGCCCAGACGCGCTGCGCCATGCAAGCGCATCTCCTGAAGATTTGGGACGCCGTCGACGTGACCGTGCTCTTCATCACGCACGATCTCGAGGAAGCCGTCTACCTCTCCGACCGCATCGTCGTGCTCGGAGCGAACCCCGGCCGCATCGTCGAGATCATCGACGTCCCCGTGGCACGGCCGCGCGGTCCCGATCAGTTCCTGTCGGGGCACTTCCTCGCGACCAAGCAGCGGCTCGAGGAGCTCATCCACGGCCCCCGGATGTTCCAGTCGCGCTCGCGAACGCGCGCGGCGTGAGTGGCTCGCCGAAACTGGCGCGAAACATTCGCTCAGGTAGACTCGAGGGTGCCTGACCGGGACGACCCGGTCCGATTCGCCGCCCCGCTTGGTCGTGAATCGTCAGGGCTAACGCCGGGACGACCCGGCACCGAGACTGCGGTTCATCCCGAACGGGACGCGCCGCGGAGGTGTCAGTCGATGCCGACGGAATCGAACACAGCGGAAGCGAAGATCGTCTCGTCGGAGACGTTGCGCGGCGGACAGATGTGGTCGCGCGTCATCCGGCGCGGCGACGTGTTGAAGCTCACCGACTTGGAAGGCGGAGCGAGCGTCGCGGCGCTGCTGTTCAACGCCGACCAGCCGCTCGAGCGTTACAACATGCCGGACACGCTCAAGGCGCAGCACATCGCGCGCCTCACGACGGGCAACGTCCTCTACTCGGACATGGGACGTGTCCTCTGCTCGATCGTCGGTGACAGCGTCGGTTGGCACGACACCATCACCGGGCACCTCCGCGCCGACGCCTCGCGCGCGAAGTACGGAGCCGGCAGCTACCAGGCGAAGCGCAACGATTTCTACCGCAATACCCGCGACAATTTCCTGATCGAGCTCGCGAAGCACGGCCTCTCGCGGCGCGATTTGCACGCGAACGTGAACTTCTTCGTGAAGGTGGCGGCCGACGCCGAAGGGAACCTGCGCTGGGTTCCGCACACGAGCGCGGGCGCGTTCGTGGAGCTGCGCGCGGAGCTCGACGTGTTGCTCGTGCTGTCGAACACGCCACATCCTCTCGATCCGTCGCCCGAGTATGCGCCGAAGCCGGTGCGCGTCGACGTGCGCCGTGGCCCGGCGCCGACCGCGGGCGACCCCTGCCGCACCTCGTGTCCAGAGAACGAGCGGGGCTTCACCCTCACCGAACGCTACTTCGCCTGAGGCAAGCCATGGCACTCAAAGAGAGCACCCTCGATCCGAACCGGGCATCCTTCGACTACGTCGTCGAGTCGGGCTGCGGCTTCAGCCGCACCATCCGCCGCGGCGAGACGCTGCGCATCGTCGACCTGGAGGGCAACCAGGCGGTGGACACGCTGTTCTTCGACGCGCACGATCCGACCGATCGTTACAGCGCGACCGACACGATTCGCGAGCAGGGTAACGTCTACCTTACGACCGGAACGCGGCTGATTTCCAGCGAAGGGAACGTGCTTCTGACGATCGTGGCCGATACCTGCGGCCGGCACGACACGCTCGGCGGAGCCTGCGCCGCCGAGTCGAATCAGGTGCGGTACGCGCTCGACAAGAAGTACATGCACAACTGTCGCGACACGTTTCTGCTCGAGATCCAGGAGCACCTTCAGCCGCTCACGAAGCGCGACATTCCGGCGAACATCAACTTCTTCATGAACGTTCCCGTGACACCCGACGGCGGGCTCACGTTCGAGGACGGGATCTCGGGCTCCGGACGCTACGTCGAGCTCTTGGCCGAGCGGGACGTCACCGTGTTGATCTCGAACTGTCCGCAGCTCAACAATCCTTGTAACGCCTACAACCCGACTCCCGTGCGAGTGCTGGTCTGGGCCGCGACGCAGGCGAGAAAAACCTTGTTCAAGAAAGTCCTCATCGCGAACCGGGGCGAAATCGCGGTGCGCATCGAGCGGACCTTGCGCCGGCTCGGCGTCGCTTCCGTCGCCGTCTACTCGGAGGCCGATCGTCACGCGCGTCACGTCCTCGAAGCGGACGAAGCCGTGTGCGTCGGGCCGCCGCCCGCCGCGGAGAGCTACCTCAACGTCTCCGCGATCCTTGCCGCCATCGAGCGCACCGGGGCGGAGGCGGTCCACCCGGGGTACGGATTTCTGAGCGAAAACGCGGACTTCGCTGAGACGATCGAGCGCCGCGGCGTGGCGTTCATCGGGCCCACGCCGGACCAAATCCGCGGCTTCGGCACGAAGCACGGCGCGCGCGCGATCGCGACCGAGCTCGGGGTGTCGCTCTTGCCCGGCACGGGGTTGCTCGCGAGCTCGAGCGAGGCGAAGCTCGAAGCCGAGCGCATCGGCTTTCCGGTGATCTTGAAGAGCACCGCGGGCGGTGGTGGCATCGGGATGCAGCTCTGCCGCGACTCGACGCGGCTCGTCGAGCAGTTCGAGTCGGTGCAATCGCTCGCGCAGAAGAACTTCGGCGACGGCGGCGTGTTCCTCGAGCGCTATGTCGAGCGCGCTCGGCACGTCGAGGTGCAGATCTTCGGCGATGGGCGCGGGCGCGTGGTGGCGCTCGGCGAGCGCGACTGCTCCGCCCAGCGCCGCCATCAGAAGGTGATCGAGGAGACGCCCGCGCCGCGACTGCGCCCCGCCGTACGCCAAGCGCTGCTCGCCGCGGCCGTGAAGCTCGGCTCCGCCGTCGGCTATCGCTCGGCGGGCACGATCGAGTTCGTCTACGACGACGCGGAGGAAGCCTTCTACTTCCTCGAGGTGAATACGCGCCTGCAGGTCGAGCATCCCGTCACGGAGGCCGTCACGGGGCTCGATCTCGTGGAATGGATGCTCCGGGTCGCCGCGGGCGAAGGCCTGCCGCCCGGGCCTTTCGAGGCGAACGGCCATGCGATCGAGGTGCGCCTCTACGCCGAGGATCCGAAGCGCGGCTTTCGGCCGAGCGCGGGCCTGCTCACGGAGGCGGCGTTCCCGGCGGACGTGCGCGTCGACGGCTGGGTGGAGCGCGGCACGACCGTGCCGGCGTTCTACGACCCGATGATCGCCAAGGTCATCGCGCATGCCCCCACGCGCGACGAGGCGCTCGCGAAGCTCGGGCGCGCGCTCGCCGCTACCGAGCTCGGCGGCATCGAGACGAACCTCGAGTACTTGCGCGCGCTCGTCGCCTCCAGCGTCGTGCGCGAGGGCGCCGTCACGACCAGCACGCTCGGGAGCTTCGAGCCCGCGAGCCGCACCGTCGAGGTGCTCGCCCCCGGCACGCTCACGACCGTGCAGGATTATCCGGGGCGCCTCGGTTATTGGGACATCGGCGTGCCGCCCTCGGGACCGATGGATGCCCTGCATTTTCGGCTCGCGAATCGCGCCGTGGGCAATCCGGAAGGCGCTGCGGCGCTCGAGCTCACGGTCTCGGGTCCGACGCTCGAATTCGCGTGCGACGCGTTGATCGCGCTCGCCGGTGCACCGATGACGGCAACGCTCGACGGCGAGCCGATCGCGTACCACCGACCGATCACCGTTCACGCCGGGCAAACGCTCGCGATGGGCAAGGTGAACGGCGCCGGCTGCCGCGCTTACCTCGCCGTGCGGCACGGTATCGACGTCCCCCGGTACCTCGGGAGTCGCGCGACCTTCACGCTCGGCGGCTTCGGCGGGCATGGCGGGCGCGCGCTCCGCAAAGGCGACGTCCTCCACATCGCGGCGTCGGGGTCGACCGAGTGCGAGCCGGCGGCGCTCGAGCCGGGGCTCATCCCCGAGCTCAGCGACGAATGGACGATCGGGGTGCTTTACGGTCCGCACGGCGCTCCCGATTTCTTCACGCCGGGCGACATCGAGATGTTTTTCGGCACCGCGTGGGAGGTTCACTACAACTCGGCGCGCACGGGCGTCCGGCTGATCGGGCCGAAGCCGAGCTTTGCGCGGCCGGACGGCGGGGAAGCGGGCCTTCACCCGTCGAACATCCACGACAACGCCTACGCCGTCGGGACCGTCGACTTCACGGGCGACATGCCGATCATCCTGGGCCCCGACGGGCCGAGCCTCGGCGGTTTCGTGTGCCCCGCGACCGTCGTGCGCGCGGAGCTTTGGAAGATCGGCCAGCTGAAGCCTGGCGCGCGCGTGCGTTTCGTCCCGGTGGCGCTCGAGGACGCCGTGGCGCGTGACGCCGCACAGACGGGCGAAGTCGTAGCCCGCAAGGCCGCGCCGCGTCGCGCGCTCGCTCCGGTGCGCGTCGATTCCGCCGTGCTGCGCGAGCTACCGGCAGACGGCGAGCGGCCGCGCGTCGTGTACCGGCCGTCGGGTGACCGCTACCTGCTCGTCGAGTACGGGCCGCTCGTCCTCGATCTGGCGCTCCGCTTTCGCGTCCATGCCCTCTGGGAGTGGCTCGGCCGCGAGCGCCCACGCGGCATCATAGACATCACGCCCGGCATCCGCTCGCTGCAGCTGCACTACGATTCGGCGGAAATCTCGCTGCCGCGCCTGCTCGAGTTGCTCGAGCGCGCCGAGTCCGAGCTCCCCGGCGTGGGCGAGATGCGCGTGCCGACACGCATCGTGAAGATGCCGCTTTCCTGGGACGATCCGCAGACGCGTCTTGCGATCGAGAAGTACATGCAGGGCGTGCGGCGCGACGCACCCTGGACGCCGAGCAACCTCGAGTTCATCCGCCGCATCAACGGCCTGGCCGACATCGAGGCCGTGAAGCGCGTCGTCTTCGACGCGAGCTACCTCGTGCTCGGGCTCGGAGACGTGTATCTCGGCGCGCCGGTCGCGACGCCGGTCGATCCCCGCCACCGCCTGGTCACCACCAAATACAACCCGGCGCGCACCTGGACGCCCGAGAACGCCGTCGGCATCGGAGGCGCGTACCTTTGCATCTACGGCATGGAAGGCCCGGGGGGCTACCAGTTCGTCGGCCGCACGCTCCAGGTTTACAACCGCTTCCGCACGACGCGCGATTTCCCGGCCGGTAAGCCCTGGCTCCTGCGTTTCTTCGACCAAATTCGCTTCTTCCCCGTGGGGGCCGAGGAGCTCCTCGAGATGCGCGAAGCGTTCCCGCACGGGCGCTACGAGCTCGAGATCGGCGAGGAGACGTTCGGGCTCGGCGATTACCAGCGCTTCCTCGCGCGTGAGGAGCAGAGCATCGCGGCGTTCAAGGCGACGCAGCACGAAGCCTTCGAGGACGAGCGTCGCCGTTGGGCCGAGCAGGGCGCGACTCTCACCGAAGCGGATCTGGGCGGCCCCGCGGCGGCCCCCGTGCAGCATGCCGGCTCGGAGCTCGTCGAGAGCCACGTGCACGGCAGCGTGTGGCAGTTGCGCGTGGCGGTGGGCACGCGCGTCGCGCGGGGTGACGTGCTGCTCGTGCTCGAGTCGATGAAGATGGAGATTGCGATCGAGGCGCCCGGAGCGGGCATCATCGTCGAGCTCTTGGTCACGGAGGGACGCGCGGTCTCGCCGGGGCAAGCGCTCGTCGCCTTGAGAGTGGGTGATGCATGAGGGACGTGCTGCGTTTGGACATCGGGACGCTCGAGCAGGCTTTCGCCTCGGGCGCGTTGGATCCGGGTGATTTGCTGGACCTGGTCTATTCGCGCATCGCCGCGCGAGGCCAGCGTCCGATCTGGATCGAGCTCGTCCCGAAGGAGACCGCGCGCGAGCACCTCGAGCTCGCTCGCGAGCGAAAGCAGCGCGGCGAATCCTTGCCGCTGTTCGGCATTCCCTTCGCCGTCAAGGACAACATCGATCTTCGCGGCGTGCCGACGACGGCAGGCTGCCCCGCGTTCGCCCGCGTGCCCCGCGAGCACGCCGTGGCGGTCCAGCGCCTGCTCGACGCCGGCGCCGTGCCTGTCGGCAAAGCCAACCTCGACCAGTTCGCGACCGGTCTCGTCGGCACGCGCACGCCGTACGGCATCCCGAGCTCGGCCTTCGACGAGCGTCACCTGTCCGGCGGCTCGAGCTCGGGCTCGGCGCTCGCGGTCGCACACGGTCTCGTCAGCTTTTCGCTCGGCACGGACACGGCGGGGTCGGGCAGGGTTCCCGCCGCGTACAACAACTTGGTCGGAATCAAGCCGACGCGCGGCCTCGTCAGCACGCGCGGCGTCGTGCCGGCTTGCCGCTCCCTCGACTGCGTGTCGGTCTTTGCAGCCACCGTCGCCGACGCGACGCGCGTGCTCCACGTGATGACCGCCCCCGACGAGCTCGACGCGTTCTCGCGCCCGAATGCCGCGCGCGGGGGCGCCGTCACGCGCCTCGGCGTGCCCGAGCGCCTCGAGTTTTTCGGCGACGCGAGCTACGAGCGCGCCTTCGCCGAAGCCGTCGAGCGCGTCGCGGCGCTCGGCGTGCGCGTGGTGCGCTTCGACCTCGAGCCTTTTCTCGAGGCGGCGCGCCTGCTCTACGGCGGACCCTGGATTGCAGAGCGTTACGCTGCGGTCGGTGAGTTCATCGCGGTGCACAGGACCGAAGTCCACCCGGTGGTGCGCGACATCGTGCTCGCGGGCGGCTCCGTGTCGGGCACCGAAGCGTTTCGTGGCACCTACCGCTTGCGTGAGCTCGCCGCTGCGGCGGCGCGCGCGTTCGCCGAGATGGACGCCATGCTGTTGCCGACGGCGCCGACTCATCCGACGGTCGAGGCCGCGCTCGCCGATCCGTTCGACCTCAACGCGCGTGTCGGCCGCTACACGAACTTCGTGAATCTCCTCGATCTTGCGGGGATCGCCGTCCCGGCGGGGTTCACGGAGCAGCGCCTCCCCTTCGGCGTCACCCTGCTGGGTCCGGCTTTCAGCGACGGAGCGCTCGCGGAGCTCGGAGATCGCCTGCACCGCGCCTACGAGCCGACCTTCGGCGCGACCGGCTTGTCGCTCTCGGACACCTCGCCCTACCGCGCGCCTCCGCGCGAAGGCGACGTCCTCCTCGCCGTCGCCGGCGCGCACCTGAGCGGCCAACCCCTCAACCACCAGCTCACGAGCCGCGGCGCGCGCCTCGTCCGCGCGCAACGCAGCGCCGCCGACTACCAGCTCTACGCCCTCGCGGGAACCACGCCTCCCAAGCCCGGCCTCGTTCGAACGCCTGGCCATTCCGGCGCCGGCATCGAGCTCGAGGTCTGGTCACTCACGACCGAAGCGTTCGGCTCGTTCGTCGCCGCCGTCCCGCCCCCCATGACGATCGGCACCGTCGTTCTCGACGACGGCTCGAGCGTGAAGGGCTTCCTCTGCGAGCCGGCTGCGCTCGCCGGTGCGCTCGACATCACGGCGCACGGGGGTTGGCGCGCGTTCCTCGGTACGCGTTGAGCGGCGGGCATGCTGCGCCGTGGTGTTGTCTCCGGGCGCGACCTCGTTGCGGCGCCCGCTCGATATACCCGAAGGGTGATGTTTCTCTGATGCTCGGCGCTGCCAGCTCGCCACCGAAACGACGAGCTGATGCCCTCCACATGGGCGCGGCGTAGTGCGGCCCGCGCGGGTGCCCCCAAGCGCGGGCGTTGCCCGCGCGGAGGCACGACGGCGTCGGGCGTCGACGGGCGGCGCACACGTGGGCGCGCAGGCTGCGGACGGCGTGGTGAGGCCCCTCGGCGTAGCGCGGGCGAGCGCGGTGCCTTGCGAGTGTGGCCGCGGCGGGGCGCGGAGCGGCCAATGACGCAGCGACCGAACGGTTACTGACGTGCCGAGCGCTGACGTGAAGCGCACACGTGGGCGCGCCGGGTGGGGCGGCGACGCACGGTGGGTCGCGCCGGGTGGGGCGGTGACCCACGGTGCGTCGCGCCGTGAAAGGGCGGCGACGTCGACGGCGTGGAAGCGAGCTCGTGGGGAGCCACACTGCGCGGGCGCTGGACCGTCGACGGCGTGAAGCGAGGTCGTGCGGAGCCACGCCGCGGGACGCGACGTCGACGGCGTGGAAGCGAGGTTGTGGCGCGCCACGCCGCTGGAACACCGTGACGACCGCTGAGCTGGTCGGGCGGCGCGGTGCTCGGCGTCGGGGCGATGGGGCTCGTGGCAGACGGAACGCGGCACACTGTAAAGGACCGCCCCGAGGCCTGGAGCGGTAGTGATTGGGTGCTGCTGACGCGGTCTCGCGTTCCGTGAGTATTTTCTTCGGAATGTGCTTGACGGAGTTCGAGCGCTCGGTTTTTTGGCGACGCCGCTTGCGCCGGAAGTGTCGCGTCGGCGCGTCAGGTTGAGCGGTGGCTCGCTTTTGGCGCTCGGGTGACTTTGCGCTCGTCTTGGTGCGCAGAACGACGTCAGACGGGTGTGGGCGAGCCCGAAAATCTACGTGTTAGAGAGGGACTTAGGAGACCACCCCGCCCATGCGCGCGTGGTCAGGGAGGTTCGAGCATGTCAGCAGCAGTCGTTTTGGAGGGTAACGACGCCTCATGGCGTCAGGCACATGAAGCGCTCGTTCGTCTCGCGACCGAGCGGGCGGGGCTCGACTTCGACGAAGGACGAGCGCTTCTCCGAGCGCGCCGCTCGGGAGCGCACGTGCGCCTCGGTTTCGCTTCGTTTCTGGAATACACCGAGCGTCTCTTCGGCTACGGCCCGAAACTCACGCAGGACAAGCTCCGCGTCGCCGAAGCCCTCGAGGAGCTACCCGAAATCGCAGGGCAGCTCAAAACGGGCGCCATCAACTTCTCGGTGGCGCGCGAGCTCACGCGCGTAGCGATTCCGGCCACCGAAAAGGAGTGGCTCGAAGCTGCCCGAGGCCGGACGGTGCGTGACGTCGAGCAGCTCGTCTCCGGGCATCGTCCGGGAAGCCTTCCTGACGACGTTCCGGACTCGAGGCTGAAGCGCCATACGCTCCGGCTCGAGCTCTCAGGCGAGGTGCTCGCGACGTTCCGCGAAGCGATGGCGAAAATCCGTCGCGATGCGGGGGAGCCTCTCGACGAAGACGCAGCCTTCCTGCTGCTCTGCCGGCAGGCCCTCGACGGCAATCGGGAACCCGGGCGCTCGAGCTACCAAATCGCGCTCACCGTTTGCGAGCGGTGCCGCCGGGCCACGCAGCAAGGTCGCGGTGAGCTCATCGAGGTCGGACCCGAAATTCTCGAGATGGCCGAGTGCGACGCTCAGCACGTCGGACACGTCGACGACCACGTGGGCGTTCAGCACGACGCCGGCGGTCCCGCCCACGTGCACGTCGACGACCACGCCGGCGGTCGCGCCCACGTGGACGCCGACGACCACGCCGGCGGTCGCGCCCACGTGGACGCGCATCCGAGGCGCGCCACGCAGACCATCGCGCCGGCAACGCGCCGCACGGTCCTGCGCCGAGACGGCGGGAAATGTCGCGTTCCCGGTTGTCGGCACGCGGTCTTTACGGAGCCGCACCACCTCGAGCGCCGCTGCGAGGGCGGGAAACACCTCGTCGACAATCTCGTCACCCTTTGCGGAGCCCACCACCGCGCCGC
>DASUGE010000476.1:0-4466 GCA_036274215.1 Polyangiaceae bacterium
GACCTGCCCGCCGTCGCCGCCGTCTCGCTGCGGCAGAGCGCCGCGCTCGAGCGCGCGGGGCGCGTTCCCGACGCACTCGAGGTTTGCCTGCGGGCGCTCGACGTGGTGCCGGGCGACGCCGAGCTCGCTGCGGCGCTCCTGCGCCTCGCGGAGTCCACGAAAGAGTCGGAGCGGATCGGCGATGCGATCGAGCGACTTCTCGGCTTCGAGCGTGGGCCACGTGCCGCGGAGCTCGGGCGGCGCCTCGTGCAGATCCGCGAGGTGCAAGGCGACGAAGCGGCGGTCGAGCGCGCGCTCGAGCTCGCCTGCGTCGCGAGCCCGGAGGATCCAGACCTGCTCGAGGCTCTGATCCAGAAGCTCGAGGCGCGCGGCGAGAGCGCACGCGCCGCGCGGCTCATCTCGGCGGCGCTCGAGGCAAATCCGGGCGATCCCGAGCTCCTCGCGCGCCTCGCCGAAGCGAGCGCCGCGGCGGGCGACAACGAGCAGGCGCTCGCGGCCCTGAACGGCTTGCTCGAGCGCGCTCCCGACGACGTCTCTCGGCTCCGGCAACGCGCCGCCATGCTCGCCGAGCTCGGGCGCGAGCTCGAAGGTCTCGGCGATCTCGAGCGCGCCTATGCCCTCGATCCGAGCGTGCGCGCCGAGCTGGTCGCGGCGCTCGAGCAGGCTGCCGCGCGCGCGGAGCCGCCCGAGGACGGCGTGTTGGCGCTGAAGCTCGTCGACGTGCTCGAGGCGAGCGGCGAGCTCGCGAACGCTCGCGCGCGCCTGGCCGAGTTCCTCTCGCACAAGCCCGACGATCTCGTGGGCTTCCGGCGCTTGGCGACGCTCGATCAACGCCTCGGCAACGCCGCCGAAGCGTTGCTCACGCTCGAGCGCTTGGCGGAGCTCGAGACGGGCGCAGGCCTCGTGGAAGTCGCGCTCGCGCTCGCCGACGCAGCCGAGAAGGCCGAGCGCCTCGACAGCGCGCGCGGAGCGCTCGAGCGAGCGGTCGAGATTGACCCCGAGCACCCCGGCCTGCGCATTCGGCTGGAAGCGCTCTATTCGGCGACTGGCGCCTTCCGCGAGCTCGGCGAGCTGCTCCTGCAGCAGGCCGCCGTGGCTCCCGACGAGACGACGCGGTTACCGCTCGTGCTGCGCGCGGCGGAGGCCCTGCTTCAGCCGGGCGGCGATGCCGAGACCGCGGTCCGCGTGCTCGAGGTGGCGCGCCAGGACAACGCGAGCAGCATCGAGGCAGCCACGTTGCTCGCGCGCTCCTACGCGGCGCTCGGCACGCCCGCGAAGGGGCTCGAGGTGCTGCAGGGCGTCGCGCAAGCCAACCGCGGGCGCCGCACCAAGGCGCTCTCCGCCGTCTACGAGCAGATCGCGAACATCCACCTCGAGGAGGGCATGCTCTCGGACGCTCAGGAGGCGCTCGGCAAGGCGTTCGAGGCCGATTCGAAGAACGCGAAGCTCGCCCTCGACCTCGGCCGGCTCGCGCTCGAGCTCGAGGAGGTGGACGCGGCCCAGCGCGCCTTCCGTGCCGTAACGATCATGCGACCGCCCGGCCCCGAGGGCGGTGGCGCGCTCCCGGAGGAGAAGGCCGAGGCGAACTACCACCTCGCGGCGCTGGCCATGAAGCAGGGCGATCCGCGCAAGGCCCGCGTTTTGGTCTCCAAGGCGCTCGCCGACAGCCAACATCACGAGGGCGCCCGCCAGCTGCTTGCAGAGCTCGACAAGAAATAGGAGGCTTTTTGCCCCTATGGTCCAACGGCAAAAGCGGCTCACCAAGCGCGAGAAGAAAGCGCAGAACCCTGGCGCGCATCAGCACGAGCACCAGCACATCCACTGCATCTCGTGCGGGCGTCACCTCGATCCCGAGGAGTTCGACAGCGCGCCTCCGACGGCCATCGTGATCACCTGCCAGCATCGCTCGCAATTCCCCGCATGCGCTGCGTGCGAGGTCGACGCCCGCGCGCGCGTGGCCGAGCACGATCGAACCGGCCAAGCGCCGCGCGTCGCGAACGCCTGGCACTAGGAGCCTAGAGCGACGACCGGTTCGGCCGTCGCGTTCTAGATCTCGTCTTCCTCTTCTTCGACGGGCGCGGCCTTCGCCTTGGACTTGGACTTGGGCTTCGGCGGGGGAGGAGCTTCCTCCTCCTCCTCGTCTTCTTCCTCTTCCTCGACCTGGGGCTTCGCCTTCGGCTTGGGCTCCGCCTTCGGCTTCGCTTCGGCCCTGGGCTTCGGCTTCTCTTCGGGCTCGTCAGGCTCCTCGGCCCTCGACTCCGGCTCCGCCTCCGGCTCCTCGGAGGTCTTCACCTCGGCCGAGACGTCGCCTGCGCCGCCACCGCCGCCGAGGTCGAACGTCGCGAACGCGCCGACCCAACCCGAGATGTACGTATCCGTGGCGCCGCCGGCGACGACCGTCTGCTTCGGCGAGATGGGCGTGTTGTTGAAGTCGAAGCCGTAGCGGACCAAGTCGACTCCGACCGCCGGCATCAGCCACGGCAGGAGCTGCCAGCCGGCCGTCACGCCCATGTCGAGGCCGCTGCCCGTGGCGCCGGGGAACCACACGCCGCCCTTGTCGATCTCCTTCATCGACGTGAGAAAGCGCGGCGCCACCTGCGCGCCGAGCATCAACTTCGAGAAATGCAGGCGCGCATCCAGGCCGAAGCGCAGGTAGTGGTAGTGCACGTCCGGCACGACGGCGTAGGGCGCGCCGTTGCCCTTGTTCGGATCCTCGTCGCCCGCGAGGACGAAGGAGTGGTTGCCGTAGAGGCCGAAAATCCCGAGCTCGTGGGGGCCGACGGGGACGCGGCCACGAAGGCCGATCTGATACTCGGAGGCCTTGGTCTTGAGCTGGGTCTGAATGACCGCGTTCGTGCCGTTGTTCGCCGGCTGCGTGTAGTTCGCGGTCGTCGCGAAGCCGTACTCGTAGCGGAACTGGATGCCGATGTGCGAGAGGGGCCCATTCGTGAAGAACGCGCCCGGATAGAAGCGACCGGCGACCCAGATCGTCGGAGCAATCGCGAGGTTATACGGGTAGAGCGTGCGTTGCGGAGTGGCGAAGGGGTCCGCGTACGTCTGCCCCGTGTATTTGAAGCTGCGGTTGTAAGCGCGAATCCCGAGCCCGAGCTCGAGAGGGCGGAGACCCTTCTCGCTCTCGGGCGGTGCTTCGGACGAGCCGGAGTCGTCGCCGTCGTCGTCTCCGCTCGCGCTCGACGGAGCGTCGCTGCTCTCGTCGGACTCGACGGGCTCCTCGATGTCCTCTTTCGCCGCGGCGGCCTTGGCGGGTTTTGGCGGCGGCTCGTCCTCGTCCTCGTCCTCGTCGTCCTTGGCAGGTGCCGCGGCTGCTGCTGCCGCTGGGCCTTTGCCGCCGGCGTGGGCCCGCCCGAGCGGATCGGCGACGGCGATCTCGACCTCGTTGTCGATCGCTTTGTAGAGCTTGGGGAACGTGCCGCCTTTGATCTGAATGGCGTCGATGCGAGCGCCGTTCGTGCCGTACACCCCGAGCGTGAGGTTCGCGGATTGCGACACCGTGCCGACGACGATGGCCTCGGCCGCGATGCCTTGCGCCATGTTCTGGTAGGTCCGCGCGGACGCGCCGGGCTTCACGTCCTCGACCTGCGTCACCTCGTAGCTACCGGACTCGCGCAGGACTTTGAGGACGCGGGCGCGGACCTTGGTGGACTGAGGTCCGGAGAAGGCACCGACACCGATCGGCTGCTTCGCGGCTTTGGCGGCGGGGGGTTTTGCGTAGACGGCGCGCGACAGGCTGACCGTTCCCGCCATGGCGAGAGCAGTGAGGCAGATGCCGAGCGCGCTTCGAGCGGCAGAGCGTGGGAGCAAGGGATCCTTCGCGACCTAGAGCAGCGGGGCGATAGCGCGCACCAATGTCAGCCTAGCACTCAGATTCAGCTGTATTGGAAGGAAAATCGGCGGGGGTTTTTGCGTTCTGCGTCGAGCCCGCGCGCTTGGTCTGGCTCTCCTTCACACCCCCTTGTAAAATGTTTTGGCTCGCACGCGAGGTGGCTCGCATCACTCCGGACGCAGTGGCGGCGTGCGGCCGATCCCGTTTCAAGACGGAGATCGCTCGCGGCATAATTTTCCGGCGCGCCGCGGGCAGTAGCACCCGTCATTGCAGCGCGGCGACGGCGTCGATGATCTGCGTGAGGCACGCGAGCTCGTCGGCGTTCACCGTTTTGGTGTAGGGCATCGTGACCCCGCAGCCGTTGGGCGCGCTGAGCTTCTGAAGCATCCAGCTCGATGCCGGCGCGACCGAATCCACGAGGAGGGCACCCGTCGGGCAGCTGTCGGGGATGCAGGTTTCCGTAAGGCTCCCCTCACATGCGATGGCTCCGAACGTCGCCGGCTTGTCCTTGATGCGTGACGCGAAGCCTTCGTTCGGGCGGAGATCGAGCCCCGCCACGAAGCTATTGCCGTGGCAACCGGTGGTCGCGCATTTGCTGTTGAGCACCACCTGCGGCGTCGTG
>DASUGE010000477.1:0-7315 GCA_036274215.1 Polyangiaceae bacterium
CAGAGCAGCTCGAAGCTCGAGCCGGGGGCCGCGCTCGTCGCGGGTCTGAGGCTCGCCGCCGGGACCGGAGCCGTCACCTCCTCGTGCGCGCTCGGCGCTTCGGGCGGCGGCGCGTCACCGACGGCATAGCGCGCGGCCGCCTCGCCCGGATCCTGCTCCGGGAGCTGAGACAGCCTGAGCTCCACGCTCGGACGCACGGGCTCGCGCGCGGCGGCCCGCGGCTCCTGCTCGGCGCCACGCAGGGCCGCCGCGAGGCCACCCTCCGGAACGCCGAGCCCCGGCGCGTCGGCTGCCCGCCCTTCCGGCATCCGCTCCTCGAAATGGTCGAGGACGGCGCGCGTGATCGCCTCCAGCACCTCGAAGACGCCCTCACCCGACATCGCGACCGAGCCGAACGACGGCGCCGCGAAGCGATTGTAGCGCTGCTCGAGCTCGCCGAGCGAGATCGCGTCGGCGAGGTCGCGCTTGTTGTACTGGATGACGTGCGGCACGTCGGCGAGCGAGCGGCCGTGCGCCGTCAGGTTCTCGTGCAGGTTCTCCAGACTCTCGGCGTTCGCGTCGCTGCGGTCCGCTTGTGAATCGAACACGAGCACGAGCCCGTCGGCCCCCGTGAGGACGAGCTTGCGCGTGGCGTTGTAGTAGACCTGCCCCGGCACGGTGAAGAGCTGCAGGCGCACGCTCATGCCGCGCACGCTCGGCAAGCGGATCGGGAGGAAGTCGAAGTAGAGCGTGCGATCGACGGGCGTCGCGAGGCTCACCATCTTGCCGCGGTGCTCCGGCAACGTGGTCGCGTGGATGTGCTGGAGGCTCGTGGTCTTCCCGCCGAGGCCCGGGCCGTAATAGACGACCTTGAAGACCACCTCGCGCGACAGCGGGTTCACGACCGGCATGACGAGCCGACGATACTACTCGGTCATGAGCTCGCGCGCGCGGATGAGCTGCCAGAAGCTCGAGTGCGTGGAAAGCAGCACGGAACCGACCGCCGCAACCACGAAAATGACCGCGACGGCGCGCAGCAACCGGTCGAGCGACCAGCGCCTCCGCTCGACCTCGAAAGCGTACCCGAGCGCGATTCCGGCAGCGAAGCCGCCGATGTGCGCCGCATTGTTCACTCCGCGCAGGGCGAGTGACAGGACGAGCGCGTAGACGAGGTTCCGGATCAGGCTGCGCCGCCACTCCGGGTCGCGGCGCGCCCGCAGGATGCCGACCTCGGCGCCGATCTGCCCGAACACGCCGCCGCTCGCCCCGGCGGTGAGCAGCGAGAGCGGGGCGTACCAAATCTCGCTCGCGACGAAGCCGAGCACGCCCGTGACGAGGAAGATCAGCGCGGCGCGCGCGCCCCCGAGCTCGCGCTCGAGCCGCGCGCCGAGATCGGTGAACATCCAGAGGTTCATGCCGACGTGCAGGACGCCCATGTGCACGAACACGGCGGACAAGTAGCGCCAGGGCTCCGTCGCCTCGCTGCGCAAGCCCATCGCTCCGAAGCGAAGCAGCGTCGACATGCGAAATGGCTCGCTGCCCCCGATCCCGATCGGCAGCCGGTGGTCGGCGGCCACCATCAGCCCGAACACCAAGAGCTCCAGCGCGAGCACGAGCCGCGTCCACGGCGCCACCACCCCGAGCAGCTGTCGCACCACCTGCGACACGCCCTCCCCCACGGGTCCCGGCAGGCGGCGCCCGCAGCGGTAGCAGCGTGCCTCCCCGACACTGTTGAGCTCTCTGCAGTACGGGCAAACTCGGGCGGCCATTCGGAGGCCCCGTTTAGCACTTGTAAGCTCCGAGGGCGCACGCGCGTTCAGAGGGTATGCAGGCCGGTGCCGCCGGAGCCCTCTTCCCCCTCGTGGGGACCGCCACGCCGGCCAGGCTGCCGCTGGGCTTCGTCCGGGTCGTGAGGCCGACTACAGTCGCCCGCGTGCTCACGCCCGGCGAGCTCGAAGCCGAGGAGCGGCTCTGCGAGAAGGCCCGTTCGGGCGATCGCACGGCGCTCGGCGCGCTGCTCGAGAAGCACGGCCCGCGCCTGTACCGCGCCGTGCTCCTGCCGCGCCTGGGCAATCGGGCGCTCGCCGAGGAGGCGCTCTCACTCACCTACCTCCGCGTCGTGGAGCGCATCGGCGCCTTCGAATGGCAAGCGGTCGGCATCTACCCGTGGCTGCGCGTCGTGGCGATGCGCATCGCCCTCGACCAGCTCCGCGCCCGCAAGCGCGAGGTGCTGTTCGACGCCGCGGCTCTCGAACGCGAAGTGGACGATGCCGAGCGCGAGACACGCGACGCGGCCGCGCTCGAGACGCACGACCTTCGCGTCGCGCGCGAGCGTGTGCTCGGGCTGCTCGGTCGCCTGAACCCCCGCTATGCCCAAGCGATAAAGCTCAGGGTCATCGAGGAGCGGCCGCGCGCCGAGGCGGCGGCCGAGCTCGGCGTGTCCGTGGGTACCTTCGACGTGGTACTCCATCGCGCGATGGCCGCCTTGCGCAAGGTGCTCGACGCGGAGCCAGAGCCATGAGCGACCCCCGCGACGAGGAGCTCGACGACGCGCCCCTGCTCGAGCCGGCAACCGAAGCGGCGCTGGCCGAGGCCCTGCGCTCGGCCTACGCCCCCGGCGAGCTCGATCCGGCACGGCATCGCGCCATCCTCGATGCGGCGCTCGACGACCCGTTCGCTCCGGCGAGCGACGAGGAGCTACGTGAGAGCGAACGCCTGCGCCAGGCGCTCGAAACCGGCGACGACGAGCACGCGGACGCGGTGCTCGCCCGGGCGCTCCGAGCGGCGACGAACCCCGAGGCCCTGCCGCCCGAGCGGACCCGGGAGGCCGCCGCGCGCGCCCTTCCGCGCAAGCCGAACGTCGTGTTCGTCGCGTTCGGCGCCGCCGCCCTCGCCGCGGCCGCGGCCCTCGCGCTGCTCATTGCCCGTCCCCCAGCCGCGAAAACGAGCCCCCCGGTTGCGCTCGCTCGCTCGCGCAGCACCGCGGAGCTCTTCAGCGAGCGCTTCGAGCCCGGTCAGGCGAGCGCGCGCATCGATCGCATCGCGTCGTCCCGCGAGCGCGAATGGCGCGACAATCAGTACGCGCTCTGGGGGCTCAAATGAAGCTCGCCCGGGCGCTGCTCCTCGTCGTGCTCGCGCTCGGCGCGTGCAGCAAGGCCGAGCCCAATGCGTGCGCCGACGGCGACGGGGGTGAGCCGGTGGGCCCCGCGCTGCTCGCTTTCTTGAGCCGTTCGCGCTCGGCCCATCACCGCGCCGACGCTCGCGAGGAGCACCAGGAGTGGAGCGGCGCGGAGACGGAGCTCGAAGCCATCATCGAGGGTCCGAAGCCGGCATGCCCCGATGCTGCCGAGGTGCGCGAGGTCCTCGCGGACACCTACGCGCGGCTCGCCGACCTTCGCAGCCGCCACGCGGACTTCGCGGCGGCGCTCGCGGACATCGAACGGGGCCTCGCGCTCGTGCCGGACACGAGCTACTTTCGCGGTCACCTGTTCGAGGTGCGCGGGCTCGTCGAAGAGCGCAACGCGAAGGCCCTCGCGGGGCGCGGGGACGCGCCGGGAGCCGCCGCCGCCGAGGAGCGCGCGCTCGCGGCGTTCCAGGAAGCCATGCGCATCCAGAGCGACGTCATCGAGCGCACCTCTCCCCACCACTGACCGTTCGGGGCGTTTCGGCCGTTCCGGTCGCGGCAGCGCTACGCCGTGGCTACCCGCAACGGACGCGGCTAGACTGCGTGGGGGTGCCACTGATCGACCCAGATCGCAGGCTCCGTCTCGCCGACGGCATCGACCTCCGGGCGCTTCCCCTCACGCCGGAGGACGCGTTCGTGCTCTCGCAGCTCGACGGTAACGCGACGGAGAGCGACATCGCCCTCGCGACGGGGCTCGAGGCCAGCGTGATCCAGGCGTCGATCGCCAAGCTGCGCAGCCTCGGCGTGCTGGCGGAGATCCAAGCGGAGCGCCGGATGACACCGCGCCCTTCCGCGTCGCCCGTCAGGCCGAGCACCCCTTCGGGCACCTTCCACATCGGCCCGGTGATCGAGACGCGCTCGGACTCGAGCGGCAACCACCCCGCTGCGGCGCTCTACGATCCGACGGAGCTCGACGAGCCCGTCGACTTGGACCTCGCTCGCAAGCGCAAGATCCTCGACACGTACTACCGCTTGAGCGGGCTCTCGCATTACGAGCTGCTCGGCGTCGACGCAGGCGCCGACAAGAAGGCTATCAAGGCCGCCTACTTCGAGCTCGTCAACGACTTCCACCCGGACCGCTACTTCGGCAAAAACCTCGGGGCTTTCAAGCCCAAGCTCGAGCGTCTCTTCACGCGTGTGACGGAGGCCCACGACGTGCTCACGCGCCAGGCCGCGCGCGAGGACTACGACCGCTACCTCGCGTCCGTGCGCACGACGGAAGCCCTGGATCGCACGCTCGCCGACCGCGGCGGTCACGCGCACGAGGTCGAGCGGCTCAAGCGCGAGATCCAGGAGCAGGTTCAGCTCGAGGAGAAAGCGCGCCACTCGTATCCGCCGCCCGCGGGCTCACTGCCCCCCGTGTCGCGAGCGGAGCCGGTCGCGCGCACCCCCAGCCCGGCCCCGTCGCTCCGCCCGTCCGACGCCGACGCCCGCCGCCGCGCGCTCGCGCGCAAGCTCGGCGTGTCGATGCCGCCGGGGCCGCGCATCTCGAGCCAGCCCGCGCCCACGACGCCGCACCCCGCAAGCCGCGACGCGGCCACCGCCGATCTCAAGCGCCGCTACGAGGAGCGCATCGGCGAGCTCAAGTCACGCCAGGTGCAGCGCTACGTCTCCGCGGCCGCGGAGGCCGAGCGGCGCAAGGATCTCGTCTCGGCGACGAACGCTTTGCGCATCGCCGCGTCGCTCGCGCCCGAAGACACGGCCCTCACCGCGCGGCTTCGCGACATCGAAGCGCGCGCCCAGGTCGGCCTCTCCGAGAGCTACCTCGAGCAGGCGAAGTACGAGGAGCGCGAGAGCCGCTGGCTCGAAGCGGCCGCCTCCTATCGCCGCGCGAGCCGCGCCAAGCCGACGGCGAAGACGCTCGAGCGGGTCGCGCACTGCCTTTACAACGGCAAGGGCGACATGAAAGAGGCGGCGGACTTCGCTAAGCGCGCCCGAGACGCCGCGCCCGACGACCCGAACATCAGCCTCACGCTCGGCAAGATCTACTTGGAGGCGGGCATGAAACAGAGCGCCCTGGCGGAGTTCGAGCGCGTTCAGCAGCTCTCGCCCAAGGATGATAGCATCAAGGACTGGCTCCGGCGTGCGCGCCGGGGCGAAGCGTGACCCGTGAGGGCGCGGACTAGAGCCAAGGAAAAACGAGGATGGAGCGAGTCATCGGGATCGATCTGGGGACGACCAATTCGTGCGTCTCGATCCTGGAAGGTGACGTGCCGATCGTCATCACCAACCGCGGTGGCTACAAGACCACGCCCAGCGTGGTGGCGGTCACCGAGGCCGGCAAGCGACTCGTCGGTCACATCGCCAAGCGGCAGGCCATCACGAACGCCGAAAACACGGTTTACGCCGCCAAGCGCCTGATCGGGCGCAAATGGAATTCGCCGCAGGTCAAGAACTCCATCATGACCTCGAGCTACACGATCGTGGAGGGACCGCACAACGACGTGCGCATCCGCCTGCGCGACAAGACCTACTCCGTTCCGGAGATCAGCTCGATGGTCTTGCAGGAGATGAAGGTCATCGCGGAGGACTACCTCGGCGAGCCCGTGAAGAAGGCGGTCATCACGGTTCCGGCGTACTTCAACGACAACCAGCGTCAGGCCACGAAGGACGCGGGCGCGATCGCGGGCCTCGACGTCATCCGCATCATCAACGAGCCGACCGCCGCGGCGCTCGCCTACGGCTTCGGCAAGGATCTCGACCGCACGGTGGCGGTGTACGACCTCGGCGGCGGCACGTTCGACATCAGCATCCTCGAAATCGGGGCGCACGGCGTTTTCAAGGTGATCAGCACGACGGGCGACACCTTCCTCGGCGGGGAGGACTTCGATGCGCGCATCATCGATTGGCTCGTGAGCGGCTTTCAGCAGGAGCACGGCATCGACCTGCGCCAGGATCGCATGGCGCTGCAGCGCCTGCGCGACGCGGCCGAGAAGGCGAAGTGCGAGCTCTCGGGCACGCGCGATACGGAGATCAACCTCCCATTCATCATCTCCACGGGGCGCAACGAAGCGCTCCATCTGCAGCGCGGGCTCGACCGCCCGACGCTCGAGCAGCTCACGTCGGATTTGGTCGAGCGCACCGTCGACATCTGCCGCCAGGCGCTGGCCGACGCGCGCCTCGGCGTGACGGAGATCGAGGACGTCGTGCTGGTCGGCGGCATGACGCGCATGCCCGCCGTGCAGCAGGCGGTGGCCGGCTTCTTCAAGCGCGAGCCGAACAAGAGCGTGCACCCCGACGAGGTGGTCGCGATCGGCGCGAGCATCCAGGGCGCCGCGCTCGTGCGCGAGAAGCAGGAGATGATCCTGCTCGACGTGACGCCGCACGCGCTCGGCATCATGACGTTCGGCAGCCACTTCGAGGAGCTGATCCCGCAGAACACGACCGTTCCGACCTCGCGCACGAAGACCTTCACGACGAGCCGCGACGACCAAACGGCCGTCAAAATCCTGGTTTTGCAGGGGGAAAGCGCGCGTGCCGACGAGAACGAGCTGCTCGGCGAGTTCATCCTCACGGGCCTGCGCCGCGCGCCGAAGGGTCAGGTCGAGATCGAGGTGACCTTCGAGATCAACAGCGACGGCATCGTGAGCGTGCAGGCGAAGGATCTCGAGACGGGCCAGGCGCAGTCGATTCAGGTCACGGCGTCGAGCGGTCTCACGCAGGACGAGATCAAGAACATGATGGCGAGCGCCCAGGACTACATGGTCGAGCGCCGCACGGACGAGCGCTTCGAGGGCGCGAAGCAGGAAGCCGAGACGCTGATCGCCGAGATCGAACGCCTGTTCCCCGAAATCGAACGCGCCGTCGGCTCGGCGGATTTCGGGCGCGACGCGCTCGCCAAGGCGCGCAGCGCCGTCGAGAAGACGCGCGCAGCGATCGCGAGCAAGAACACGAACGACGTCTCGCAGCAGGTCGAGCAGCTCGGCCGTACGCTCCGTATGTTCAAGGGGGTCGTCACTCGGGGCTGACCCCGAGAGCGAGGGCAATGGTGGCCGGGCCGGACCGACGCGAACGGCAAAACTCGTTCCTCGAGCCGTTGGAGCTCGAGGAGCTCGAGAGCCGTCCGCATCAGGAGGCGGAGGACCCGGACGTGTTCGAGCGTGTGACGGCCGTGCCGGGCGAGCTCGATGCGGTGCTGGGCCCGAATCCGGC
>DASUGE010000478.1:0-2916 GCA_036274215.1 Polyangiaceae bacterium
GAAAAGCGAGCGGCGACTACCTTGGCCCGTGGAAGGCGCTCACGCCGCTGCGCGCGGTGCGTGAGGGTAACGTGAAGGTCATCGACGCACCCGAAGCGTACGTGCACGGGCCGCGCATTCTCGCGTTGGTCGACCGCCTTGCGGCAGCGGTCGCAGAGGTTCGGAGAGCGCCGTGACGAGCCTGCGACTCGAATCCGTGAGCGTCGCGGTGGGTGGCCGCACGTTGCTCGACGCCGTGAGCATCGAGCTCGAGGCGGGACGATTTTTGGCGCTCGTCGGCCCGAACGGCGCCGGCAAAACGACGCTCTTGCGAGCCGCGCTCGGCTTGGTTCCGACGAGCGCAGGTCGCGTGATCGTCGGAAACCAGCCGCTTCACGCGCTCTCGCCAAGAGCGCGCGCCGCCGAAGTCGCGTGGCTGCCACAACAGCCGCTCCCCATGGAGTCGGTCCCCGCGCGCGAAGCCGTGATGGCTGCGCGTTTTCGCTTCTCGGAGACCGCAGCCGCAACACGCCGCGCCGCCGAGCAGGCGCTCGAGCGCGTCGGGCTCGCCGAGCGCGCCTCCTCGCCGCTCACCGAGCTCTCGGGCGGCGAACGGCAGCGGATCGCGATCGCGGCCTTGCTTGCCCAAGAAGCGCGCTTCCTCTTGCTCGATGAGCCGGCCAATCACCTCGATCCGGCGCAGCAGGGCGATACGTACGCGCTGCTCGGTCGCCTGCTCGAAACTGGCATAGGCATTTTGTGCGTCACGCACGACGTGAACTTGCTGAACCACACGGGCGGTGCGCCCCAAGTCGCGGGCCTGCGCGGAGGCAAGCTCGTTTTCACGCGTTCCTTCGAGGCACCTGAGCTTCCGGCCGAGCTCGGCGCGCTCTTCGGCGTGCGCATGCTCTCGCTCGCCGCGAATCACGCGCGACTGATCGTGCCGGCGCCCCCGGAGCCGCAAGGCGGTATCGGATGACGCTCCGCTCGCTCGGCCTCGCTGCCGTCTCGCTGGCGCTCATGGCGGTCGCCGTAGTGGTCGGCCCCGCGCTCGACGGCGCACAGGGTGACTTCATCCTCTGGCAGCTTCGCGTACCGCGCGTGCTCGTCGGCGGACTCGTCGGCGGAACGCTTGGTCTCGTGGGCGCGACGTTCCAGACCCTGTTTGCGAATCCCCTCGCGAGCGAAAGCACGGTGGGCACGACAGCCGGCGCCACGCTCGGCGCGCTCCTGGCGCTCGCGCTCGAGCTGCCCGGCGGTTTTCCTGCTGTTTTTGGCTGCGCGTGCCTCGGCGCCGCCCTGGCGAGTCTGTCGGTCTCGCTCGTCGCCGGCAGCGGACGCGCCGCGATGGCGGATGTGCTCCTTGCGGGCATCACCGTGACGGTGGCGACGGGCGCGTTGTCGGTCGGGTTGCAATACTTGTCGGACAGTCGCGCGCTCGTCGCCGCCGCTCGCTGGTCACTCGGTCAGCTCCCGCAAGTCGGCTACGACGGCGTGCTGGTGCTCGCCCCACTCGTGATCCCGGCGTGGCTGGTGCTGCTCGGCCTCGCCCGCGCGCTCCAAACGTTCGCATTCGGCGAAGAGCTCTCGGCTTCTCGCGGCGTCAACGTGCCGCGCCTGCGCACGCTCGTGCTCGCGGCCGGTTCGCTTTCGGTCGCGGCCTGCGTCGCGTGGTGCGGCCCCATCGCCTTCGTCGGGCTCATCGTGCCGCACGGCGTGCGCCGCATCGTCGGTCCCACGCTGGCGCGGGTGCTCCCACTCTCCCTCGTGACCGGCGCTGCGTTTCTGGTTCTTTGCGACGCCCTCGCGCGGAGCCTGTCCCCCGGGCGCGAGCTCCCGGTGGGGGTGGTGACGGCGGCGCTCGGGGCACCTGCGCTCGTGCTACTCCTGTTCCGTTCACGAAGGGCGTAAGTCCATGGAGCCGCTGATAGTTCGTCGCGCGACGCCGAACGAGGTCAACATCGTGGCCAGCGTTCTCGGCGAAGCGCACCGCTGGCTCAGCACGCGCGGCGAGCCGCTGTGGGAGCTCGGCGACGTCGCCCCTGCCGCGCTCACTCCCGAAGTGAGCGCCGGCCACTACTTCATCGGCTATGGCATCCGCGCCGGCGGCCCCGCGCGCGGCGTGCTCCTCCTCACGCTCGAGGACCCAGAGTTTTGGCCAGGTGAGCCGCCGGGGCTCGCCGCTTACATCCATCGCCTCGCCGTGCGGCGCAATGCGGCGGGGGGCGTCACGTCGCGCGCGTTGCTCGACTGGGCCGCGAGCGAAGCGCGGCAGCACGGGTGCCGGTACTTGCGTCTCGATTGCGACTTCGCGCGTCCGCGGTTGCGCGCGGTGTACGAGCGCGCGGGATTTCGGTTCCACAGCGAGTTCCAGGCGGGGCCGCATCACGTCGCGCGGTACGAGCTCGAGCTCGGGGCGTCGTAGCGGTTCGCGCTGTGCGGTGAGGATGACCCTGTAAGGGGTTGTGCGGGTGTGCGCCCACGTGGGCGCGGGGACGTGCGGTGCACAGGGCGTAGCTGCGTTTCCCGGGAAAATTCGAGGGGAATGCGCTCGGCACGGCTCGTGCTGAGGAAGCGCGCCGAGGCTCGGGAGTGCGTGGGCATGGGGCTCCGCTCGCTCGGGCGGACAAGGAAGCAATCAAATGAAGATCTGGACGAATTGGAAGCTGCGAAACCTTGTGTTCGGCGCGCTGTCACTCGCGTCGGTTGCGGGGTGCGCGGCCGACATGGGCGATGAGCAAGGGGAGACGGCAGCGACGACCGATGAGGCCATCGTCGTCAGCAGTGGCGCGGCTCAGTGGAAAACCGGAGACGGGCCGAGGGTCCCCACCACCGAAGTGGGCATCGTGGACAACGGTGTCCAATGGATTCTGACCGGGGGTGGCCCGTCTGGAAGTCTCGCCGTGCACGGCGCGAGCGTGCGCTGCGTCAACAAGG
>DASUGE010000479.1:0-7200 GCA_036274215.1 Polyangiaceae bacterium
GTGCCGCGTGAGCACCCGCTCGACGTCCTCTACTGGCACACGCTATCGGCAACCCCGCTCGAGCCGCTGCTCGAGCCCCCTGCCTGAGGCGCCTTACTCCGCCGCGGCCGGCGGCACGCTGCGTCGGCCGCGACGAAACTCGGCCGGCGCGACGCCGGCCCAGCGCTTGAACGCCCGGCTGAGCGCCGCTTCCGACGTGTAGCCGACGCGCTCGGCGACATCGGTGACCCGAAGCCGTGTCGTCGACAAGAGGGACGAGGCAAGCTGCATGCGCCACTCGGTGAGGTAGTGCATGGGCGGCACGCCGACGAGCTGGCTGAAGCGAACGGCGAGGGCCGAGCGCGACATGCCCGCCTCGCGCGCGAGGAGCGAGAGGCTCCAGTCGTGGGCGGGACGGTCGTGGAGCTTACCGAGGGCACGACCGACGCTTTCGTCCCGCAGCCCCGCGAACCAGCCGCTGCTCCGCGGCGGCAGCGTGGCCGCGTAGCGCCGCACGATCTCGACGAACAAGAGCTCGCTCAGGTGTGAAACGACGCACGCGGCGCCCTCGCGGGCGGCGGTCGACTCCTCGAGCGCGAGCTCGACGAGCTGCTCGAGCATGCCGTGCTCGGCCGCGCGGCGGGGCACGTGAATCACGCGAGGTAGCGCCGAGAGCAGCGGATGCGCGTCGCAGCCGAGAAAGCCGCTCACGACTTCGGTCCGATCATTCTCGCCCGCGTCGCGTAAATCGTGCTCGACCGGCCCGCTCGAAACGACGTGCGAGTCACCGCGCGGAAAGGCGATCACGTCGCCGGTCTCGAGCCGGATCAGATCTTCTCCGGCGATGCCGCCCCAGCAGCTGCCGGACTTGATGAAATGGAACTCGAGGAAACGCTCTGCCCCGGGCAGAATGCGCTCGCCGATCTCTTGAGCCGGCGGCGTGCGAGCGACCCACGGGGCCGAAGCATCGACCGTGAACAGGACGGCCCCACGCAGGCGCACCGTGCGGAGCACGTCGGAAAGCGCGTCGCCGGAGTCCGGTCGCGAGCGTACGGAGGGAGGCGAAAGGACGTGCTTGACGCTCATGCGGTCCTCCAGAGGAGTGCCGTCACGTCGTTGCCGAGCGTGAGCGCGGGCTTACCTTGCCTCACGAGGAGCTGGTACCACGCGGCGCCCGCCAAAACGTCGATCAACAGCTCAGTTTCACCCGCCAAAACGCCCGCAGCCCGTGCGCGCTCGATCGTCCCGCGCAAGATCCCCCGGCGCTCGCTCTCGAGTTGCTTGAGCACGGTCGAAAGCTCGCGATCGAACATCACCTCCGACACGAGCGCGCGCACCGCCGAGCCGAGCGGGCCGTTCAAGACCGTCGTCGTGCCTTGCAGCACGGTCACGACGTCGCGCCGGACGTCGCCCGTGTCGGGAGAGAGCGGGTTCGCACGCGAGAGCGCGGCCCGCACGGCGTCGCACACGAGTCGTTGTTTCGAAGCCCAGCGCCGGTAAACGGTGGCTTTGCTGACGGACGCCTCGGCCGCGACGTCCTCGAGACGGAAGCCCCGATAGCCCTTTTTCGCGAGCAGCAGGATGGTCTGCTCGAGGATGGCGGCCGTGGCCGCTTCGTCCCGGGGCCGGCCGCGCTCGGCGCGTGAGCTTTTCTTGAGTCGCCCTGCGCGGGCTCGCGAGGGGCGTTTCGAGTGACCCTTCTGCGGTTTTCTCTCGGTCCCCATTTCGAGTACTGATCAGTACCGTAATTGACCGCGATGTCAATCCCGCGGACGGTGCCGACGGTCAATCAAGCAAGCTGGACGTGCGGTCATGGCGAGGAAGCGGCGCCGACCTACGTAGTTTGCTCATGGCTGACGCGAGCCCGCGTCGCCGCTCTCAGGGAGAAAATTGCTCATGGCTCAATCCACCAGTCCCTCGACCGCCCAAACCCAGCGTACGACCGTCGATTACGAGACCGTCAAGTCGCGCCAGCAAGCCATGTGGGCTTCCGGCGACTTCGGCGTGGTCGGCGCCACCCTGCAGCTCGTCGGCGAGACGCTGTGTGAAGCGCTCGATCTCGACGCCGGCACGGAGGTGCTCGACGTCGCGTGCGGCAACGGCAACGCCACGCTGGCCGCCGCGCGACGCTTCTGCCGCGTGACCGGCCTCGACTACGTGCCCTCCCTCCTGCATCAGACGGCGGACCGCGCGCGTAGCGAGCACCTCTCCGTCCGCTTGGTCGAAGGCGACGCCGAGCGTCTGCCTTTCGCGAAGAGCCAGTTCGACGCGGCGCTCTCCACCTTCGGCGTCATGTTTGCACCGAACCAAGACCAGGCAGCGAGCGAGCTCGTTCGCGTCGTGCGCCCGGGCGGCAGGATCGGACTCGCCAACTGGACGCCCGAAGGATTCGTCGGCCAGCTCCTGCGGACGGTCGGCAAGCACGTGCCGCCGCCGCCCGGGGTCCCTTCGCCCGCGTTCTGGGGCGTGGAAGCGCGCCTGCGCGACCTTTTCCCCGGAGTGCGCTCGCTCCGTGCGCTGCGCCGCGACTTCCTCTTCCGTTACGAGTCGACGGACCACTTCATCGACGTGTTCCGGCGCTTTTATGGGCCCACCTACAAGGCGTTCCGTGCCCTCGATCTCGACGGCCAGGCGCGCCTTGCCGCGGACATCACGGAGCTCGCAACGAAGTTCAATCGCAAGCCTTCGTCTTTCGTCGTCCCGGGCGAGTACCTCGAGGTCATCATCGAGCGCTGAGCTCGAGGCGCGCTCGCGCCACCTGGGCGCGTCCCGGCGGGAGCGCGCCACGCCGTGTTACACTCTGGCGATGGTGGCGCGCGTCCGACTCGCGAGCAGCGTGCTCTTTGCAATCGGAGCGGCCATGGCGACGCTGGGCGCCGGCTGCGGGGGGGAATCGTCGCGCGGCGTCGCGACCGAGAAAAGCGGCGGGATGGGCGGCGCGATCCGGGGAGCGGGAGCCGGGGGATCCGGAGCGGGGACGGTAGGCATGACCATTACGGAAGGCGAAGGAGGATTCGTGGGCGCCACGGACGCGGGACCCGAGGGGATTCCGCTCGGCGGGCCCGAGTGCGAGACACGTCGCGCCGCCGATTGCGAAGGGATCGACCGAAGCGACTTTTACTCGGGACACGGCGTCTTCGACGCGTCGCCGGAGCTAGCGGCGTGCTCGGCCTACGTCTCGTTCGACGGCTGCGGCAAGCTCATCTACGCGTTCGACGACGAAGGATGCGCGCTCTTCGTCGATCCCGGTCCCAGCGGATGGAAGCAAAGCGAGCACCTCTCGCTGCTGCGCGACTGTCTGAGCAGAGCCTTCACGGAGGCGCGCTTTTCCTGTCTCGCGTCACGCACCTTCGCGTTCTACGAGAGCTGCTACATCCGCTGACGACGGAGCCCGGCGCTAGAACCGCGCGGCAAAGCGAAACGCGGCCTCGCCCACCCAGTCGGCGGTGGGGTCGTGATTGCCGGGCTGCGCGGCATTGCCCGGCACGTCGGCCCCGTTCGTGCTCAGGCGGCCCTGCGGAACGACGTACCAGTTGAAGTTGAACGCGAGCTTGAAGCGCTCCGTCTGCCAATAGGCCGCGCCCGCCGACAGCTGCCAGGTGGCGATGTGGCCCGGCGGTGCGTACGGATCCGGCGCGCCGAAGCGACTCGCCGCGTCGTAGTGCATGAGAACGTGCGACGCGAGCAGGGTCACCTCGAGCCCGTAGCGTTCGGGCAAAACGTTGACGCTCGCGACCTCGAGGTGATCCTTCTTCGGGTACTTGCCCCGCACGGGCGGGTAGCCGTCGATCAAGCCGAACAGCTGCAGCGGCCAGAACGAGAGCTCGAGGTAGCTCGTCGTGCCACGCATGTTGCCCTTGCGAAGCGTCGTGTTGGGCGCGCTCTCCGGGATCTCCATCGTGTTCCGGTAGAGGTAGTTGAACTCCCCCGTGAGTGCGAAGCCGCGCGCCGGAACGCGCAGCTCACCACCGAAGACGTATTGCGTGCCCGAGCCGATCGCGTGGACCAACGTGCCGTCGGGGTCGAGCCAAAACGGTTTCCACAGCGCCAGGCCTTGCGAGGTCGTGAGCGCCGGCAGATCGTTCGCGTTGTCGCGCCGGTTGCGGCTACCCATGCGGCCGCTGGCACCGAGCGCAACCAGCTGATCTTCGGGTTTGCCGGCCCTGGCGCCGGGACGCCAGGTGAAGCGCAGGATGCCGTCGAAGATGCGATCGAACTCGCCCGGCGTGAGCGTCTCCATCCCGAAAGCGCCGGCATCCATGCGGAAGCGATCGTTGAGCGTCGAGCCGCCGAGCGAGACGCCGAGCAGCCGATTGCCGGGCACGACGAAGCGCGTCGCCGTGGTGCGTTCGAGCAGGCCGAGATCGGCGACGCGCGTCGTGTTCTCGAGCGAATACGGCGCCGCGAACACGCCTGCACGCAGCCAGAAGCCGCGCCCGGCGTCGACCGCGCCCCACGCGTCGGTCAGCGCGACGCGCGTCTGCCTGCCGTCGGCTCGCGCACCGTCGACGGCGGGGTTCGCGACCAGGTCGAAGCCCGCGTCGAACGAGAACGTCTTGAAGAGCTCGCCCGAGAGATTGAAAATGGCGTGCCGCACCAGAAAATGCGGACCGAGGTCCGCGAGCACCTGCTCGCTCGTCGGGCGGGTCGTTTCGTGAAAGAAGCCGTGGCCGTCGAGGTTGACCTCCGAGTGCGGGTAGAGCCGCACGATGTCGTGCGGGTCGCGGAAATAGAAAAGTCCGTCTTTTTCGCCGAAGAGCGGCGGCTCGCTCAGATCGGCGGTGACGGGGGGCGGCTCCGTGCAGTGGACCGCGGGAGGGGCGCCCGGCGCGGCGGGGGGAGCCGGGCAAGTCTCTGCACGCAGCTCGGCCGCGGCGAGGAGCAGGCCGAGCGTGAGCGAAGCCGTGCGTCCGAAGCTCATGCGTCGAACACGTTTTCGAAGAAGTCGTTTTTGAAGAGCTGATGCGGGTCGTGCTTCGCCTTCAGGAGCTTGAACGCTCGTGCGGCGTCCCCGTGCATCGCGCGCAGATCGCCGCGCTCGGCGATCACGTTCTTCACGAGGTGCACCTTCCCTCCGAGCGTCAGGCAGTCGTGGCTCAGCGTGCGAAAGAAGTCGTCCATCTGGTCGGGGACCTTGGACTGGTTCGTGTCGCCGAAGCTCACCGTGACGACGAAGCTCGGAAAGTTTCGGCTCGCGGACATCAAGAAATCGTCGGCGGGGATGTACAAGAAGTCGATCGTGGCCGGCCGCTTGTCGATGGCGTGCAGGCGCGCTTCCAACATCTCGATGAAGCGCCGGATGTAGCGAGTGTCCGTCTTCGCGTCGTCGCAGCCGGCGGGCAGCGCGAACGATTGCTGGAAGAAGTTCGCGTGATCGCCGTTCTTCGCCGCAATTCGCTTCGCGTGCCGCGTGTGATTGCCGAGGAAGAAAGCCCAGCCGAAGAGCTCGTCCACGAACTCCCCCGCGGGAAAGCCGGTCTGCAGCGCCACCTCGACCCACGTCGGAATGTCGCTCTGCAGGAGCGCCGCGCTTCCGGGCAGCGTCGAGTCCTTGTCGTAGACGCCGCCCGGCGCGCGCCGGAGCGGCTGCGGGTCGGTGAAGCGCTGCTCGAGCAGGTTCGCGCTCATGCCCGAGGCGCTCAGGAACGAAGCGATCGATAGCCCGGACCATTCGGGCGCTGCCGCGAATTGGGGCTCCCCTTGCCCTCGGCTCTTGCCGCGCGCCTCGTCGAAGCGGCGGCGCGTGCTCAGCGCTTTCGTGCGCAGGCAGCTGAGCAGCGCATCCCAGTCGGCGTTGGCGCCGTGCCGCGTCGAGCGCGTGAACACGGTCGGCGGAGCTTTGCAGACACCCGGCTCCGAGCGGGCGGGCACGAGGTCGAAGGTGACCTCCGTCACCGCGCCCAGGTACCCGAAACCGCCGATCACGGCCTGAAACAAGGCTTTCTTCTCGGGATCCGGATCGTGACGGCAGCACGTGATGATCTGGCCGTCGGCGCGAACGAGCTTGAAGCTGCGGATTTGGTTGCCTTCCTTGCCGTGCACGCACGACGTCCGCGACACGCAGTCGGCCGACAGTGTCCCGCCGACGGTGGCGGCATTGGCCGTGGCCAGGGAGGGCGGGACGAGGCCGAGCGGCGCCACCTTCTCGAGGACGTCCCACCACGTCGCGCCGGCGCCCGTCGTCACGTAGTAGCCCTCGTCGTCCGGCGTCTCCGAGGGCTTACCGATGCGGGTGAACGCCTCGTGGTCGAGTCGGACGACGATGTCTCCGTTCAACGACTGGCAGTCGAGCGATTGTCCTCCGCCACGGAGCGTCACCGAACGTCCGGCGGGAATGCACTTCAAGAGCTCGCTGAGCTGCTGCTCGCTCTCGGGGTGGTACACGTCCGCCATCGCTTGGTGCATGCCGTCGAAGCTCGAGAGGAGCTCGACGCGGTGGGGCACCTGGGGACAGCTCTCTGGCAACGCCCGCTTGCCCTGCCGCGAGCTCGCGGGTCTAACGGCTTCTTGGGATGCCCCGCAGGCCGCGCCGAGCACGCCGGCCGCCAGCAGCCCGAGCTCTCTCCGCGTAACGCCCATGGGCGCACATTAGGCCCGCCCCGAGGGCCGTCAGTAGTCAATAGTTAAGAACGGCCAATTTTGAGAAACCCCCGCCATCCCCGGGCCTTTTGCTTTTGGGTTAATATCCCAAGCACTCGCGACCCATGAGCCAGCAACGCGCCGAGTCGTTTTATGGCGGACGCTTTCAGGTCGTTCGCCCTCTCGGCCAGGGCGGCATGGGCGTCGTCCATGAGGTCTTCGACCGAGCCACCGGGCGGACCATGGCGCTCAAGGTGCTTCGGGATTGGAACGTCGAGTCGCGCGCCTATTTCAAGCGTGAGTTCCGCGTCCTGCGCGAGGTGCGGCACCCGAACCTGATCCGGCTGCACGAGCTCTACGAGGAGTCGGACCGCCTGTTCTTCTCGATGGATCTGATCGCGGGGCACGATTTTCTGCGGTTCGTGAGCCCCGGCTACGCGCCCGAGCCCGAGGAATCCTTCGAGCGCGTCTCGGGCAGCGATCGAACGACGGCCGTCGGAGAAAGCGCGCAGCGGCGGCGGGCGCCGGGCGACTGGCACTTCGAGGTCGAGCGGCTCCGGCGCGCCTTGTCGCAGCTGATCGAAGCCGTCGAAGCGCTGCACGCTCACCGCATGATCCACCGCGACATCAAGCCGTCCAACA
>DASUGE010000480.1:0-5910 GCA_036274215.1 Polyangiaceae bacterium
AAAGCGTTTCAAACCCTCGTCGGCATGGGCTTCCGCGAGAGTGAAGCCAAGCGCGCTGTCGCATGCATTCCGCATTCCGTCTCTTCCCTCGAGCAGGTCATCCGGCAGGCGCTTCGCGAGCTCGCTCCTCAGTAACGCTACGCCCCCAGCTCGGACATCCGGGCGGTTGTCAACAACGGGCACCGCTGTCGTCTCCCACGAGCACGTAGCCCGGATGTCGAACACCGCGCCGCAAACCAACTCTCCAGCCGTCGCGGCGTTCCCGCGGCGTGTTCGCGATGACCTCGCCCCAACGACGTTAGACGTTGCCGCACAGTTACCGCCTTGCCCGCGTCGCGCCTCAACGCCCGCACCGCCCGACGCCGCACGCCACCGCCCGACGCCGCACGCCGTCACTCGCGTGGGGCAACAGCTTCCTCGTCGGGGCTGCGCGAGAAGGGTTCGGGCCTGCCGTGCCTGCGGGAAGCGAGCGGTGCGTTCCGGCTTCGGCTGCCGCGTCAGGCCACGAACGCGCCGAGCCGGCGGAAGCGCTCGTAGCGGTCGTCGCGGAGTTGGTCGGGATCGAGGGAGCTCAGGGCCGTGAGCTGCTTGAAGAGCGCGCGGTCGAGGTAGCGGGCGGCGACGTCGTGATCCTGGTGGGCGCCACCGGGGGGCTCGTCGACGATCAGGTCCACGATGCCGAGCTCGAGCAGGTTCGGAGCGGTGATTTTGAGGCGCGCGGCCGCTTCGGGCGTGCGATCGGCTGTCTTCCAGAGGATGGCGGCGCAACCCTCGGGGGTGATGACCGAGTAGTAGCCGAACTCGAGCACGAGGACGCGGTTGCCGACGCCGAGCGCGAGCGCGCCGCCGGAGCCGCCTTCGCCGATCACGGTCGTGAGCACCGGGACGCCGAGCTTCGACATGCTCTCGATCGCGGCGCCGATGGCTTCGCTCTGCCCGCGCTCCTCGGCGGCGACGCCGGGGTACGCGCCGGGCGTGTCGACGAACGTGAACACCGGGAGGCCGAAGCGATCGGCGAGCTCGTACGTGCGGATGGCTTTGCGGTAGCCCTCCGGGTGCGGCATGCCGAAGTTGCGCTGCACGTTTTCTTTCGCCGAGCGGCCCTTCTGATGCCCGACGACCGCCACGCTTCGCCCGTGGAAGCGGCCGATTCCGGCGACGATCGAGGCGTCGTCCGCGAAGCGGCGGTCGCCGCGTAGCTCGATGAAATCGCTGAACAAGCGGCGCACGTAGTCGAGCGTGTACGGGCGGTTCGGGTGCCGCGAGAGCTGCACCTTCTGCATCGGCGAGAGGTTCGCGAACACCTCGCGTGCGAGGCGCGCCGCCTTCTCTTCGAGCCGCTCGAGCTCGGGCGCCCACTTCTGGTCCGCGCTCGCGAGGGCCCGGAGCTCACGCACGCGCGAGACGAGCTCGACGACGGGGCGCTCGAAGGCGAGGACGTGGGCCATGGTCGGGGCGAATCTTCCCGAATCTTTGCGCAATGTCGAGCGATCGCCCCTGACGCGTCGCGCCGTCGCCAGCATGACGCGCCGCGAACGACCGTTCGCGCCGAGCGGGCAGCCATTTGCGGCTCTGTCACCGACTGCTTGGACCAGTTTGCGGCGCGGCCGCCGGACGTGTCGCGCCGTCGCTCTACGTGACGGCGGTTACTTGAAGCCGTGCAGGTGCACGACGTACCACTCGCCGCGCCACGAGATCATGCTCGTGAGCTCGAGCGACGCCTCTCGGCCGCTCGCAGAGCGAAAGTGGAGCTTCGAGCGCAGCACGCGGTAGTAGGGCACGCGATTGCCTTCGCTACCCGGCTTCATGAGCTTCGCGCTCTGCTCCGGAACTTCGACGCTGACGAGGCTCGCGTGCGGCGCTTCCTTGCCGAGCTTCTTCGCGTACTCGGCGATGTCGCGGCGGAAGGCGCTCACGAGGCGCGCCTCCCAATCACGCTCCGGATTCGGGATGTCTTTCACCTGCGCGTAGGCGACGGAGGGGAAGAACGCCGGCAGCGCGACGTTCGCGTCGCCCGAGCTGATGGCCTCACCGAGCAGCGCCATGCGCGCCCCGAACGTCGTCGACTGCGTCGAGGGGCGATCGGACGTTTGCGGGAGCGGCTTGCCGCTCGAGTCGAGCAGCGCGGGCACGGCGGTCGCGCCGAGCGCGGCTTGGCTCGCTCCGCCGTACACGTTGGTTTCGTCGATGCGCGGCGGCGCCTCGGGGGCGGCACCGGCCGATGCGACGGCCCCTGCCGACGCCGTGGGTAGAGCGGTGCTCGCCGGTGCGGCGCCACTCGTTCCCGCTGCGCCGCTCGCGGTGGCGGTCGTGGGCGCCGCGCTCGCTGCCGGGTCCGCCGTGGTCGCTACCGTCGGCGCGGGCGCGCTCGCCGGTGCGTCCGGCGGCGGAGCGTTCACCGCGCCCTCGCGCGAGGACGCACATCCGCACAGGAAAAGCGCGCAGACGAGGTGGCCCCTTCTGCCCACTAGCTCGAGCCCACCGCGACGGGAACCTGGGCGGCAGCGACCATGCGCTTCACGTTGAAGATGCGGAACGGCTTCTCTTTGCCCTTCAGATTGGCGGGCGGAAGCTCTTCGACCTCCACCTTGTTCTGGAGCTTGGCGAGGGTCGCTTCGCTGATGAGGACTTGGCCCGGGGCCGCGATGCCGCAGACGCGCGCGCTCGTGTTCGCGACATCGCCGATCACCGTGTACGAGAGCGCCTTCGAGCTGCCGATGTAGCCGGCGACGAGCGGGCCCGTGTGGATGCCGATGCCGATGGCGAGCGCTTCCTGGTTCTCCTCGACGCGGCGGCGGTTGAAGCGCGCGAGCACGTCCATCTGCTCGAGCGCGCAGGAAACGCTGCGGAGCGCGTCGTCCGGGTGCACCACGGGAGCGCCCCAGAGCGCCATGATGCCGTCGCCCATGAACTTGTCGAGCGTCCCTTCGTACTTGAACACGACCTCGACCATCTGCTCGAAGTACTCGTTCATCATGTCGACGACGCCCGCCGGGTTCGCGCCCTCGCTCATGCGCGTGAAGCCGCGGATGTCGGAGTTGAAGACCGTGCACTCTTCGACGAGCTGACCGCCCTTTTTGACTTCGAGAGCGCCGGACAGCACGCGCTTGGCGACGTTCGGCGAGAGCAGGCGGCTGAAGCGCTCGCGATTGACGATCTCCTGCTCGATCTTCTTTCCGAGGATGGTGATCTCGATGAACATCGCGGCCTGGGCGGCGATGGCCGTGACGATCTCCATGTCCTTCGGCTGAAATTGCGCGAGCGTCTCGCTGTCTAGCCAGAGCACGCCGAGGATGTCGTTGTTGTGCAAGAGCGGCGCGACGATGGCGGAGCCGATGCGGTTCAAGATCATGCTCTTGCCCTTCGAGGCCGCGAAATCCATCGCGGCGTCGTGGGTGAGCACCGTGGCGCGCTCCTTGATCACGTGGCTCATGATCGTGGAAGACACCTGAATCGGCGAATCGGTCCCGTCGCGGCGCTGGCTCGCGCTCGGGACGAGCTCCCCGTTCGGATCCATCAGGAAAATCACGCCGCGATCGGCGCGCACGAACTTGAAGATCGTGAGCAGGATCTTGGTGAGGAGCTTCGGCAGCTCGCGTTCGAGCGCGATTTCGCGCGAGAGCTCGTGCGAAAGGCGCAGGCGCTCGTAGTCGGCGGCGAGCTGCTGCGGGTTCGAGGTGAGCTGCTCGACCGGGAGGAAGCCCTTTTGGATCGCCGCAATCTGGGTGCCGATCGCGCGCGCCTTGTCGTTCACGTCGACGCGCGTTCCCGTCGCGAGCGGAACGATTCCACCCGGACCGGGACTCTGCGGGTAACCCGGCACCGGAGCGCCCGAGCCGACGGGCACGAACGGAGCCGTGGCCGGCATCGGCAGCGACGGCGCACCCCCGTACGGAGTCGGCGCTTGGCCCATGCTGGGCGCGCCCGCCCCTTGCCACGCGGGCTGCTGCATCTGCTGGACCGGTTGGGTGTACTGCTGGGGGTGGACCAGCGGCGCCGGCATCGGGCGGCCGGATCCATCGTCGTAGCGCGCCCGCGTTCCGCCGAGCGCGATGTCGTCCCCGTGCTTCAGCTCGCGTTCACCGTTGACGCGCTCGCCATTGATGTACGTGCCGTTCAGGGACCCGAGGTCGCGCAGGATCAGCGCCTGTCCGCGCCGCTCGATGATGCAGTGCTCCTTCGATACAATCTTGTCGAGCAGCTGGATCGTGTTGCTCGGGTGTCGGCCAAGCGAGTTGAAGTCGCGCAGCTCCACCACCTGCTGTCCGTCGGGTGACACGAGCAAGATGCGCGCCATGGGCCGCCACAGGCTAGCTGCGCTGGGAGAGGGGGACAAGGGGTAGGATCCCGTCCCCACTGCCGCCATTCTTCGCGCGGTCGATCGGGGGACGACGGGCTCCACGGTGCTCGCGATGACGCTCGACGGTCGGACGCTCGGACGAGCGACGCTCGAACGCCCCGACGCATCCTGGAGCCCGCTGCCGTCGAGTGCGAGCACGTCGTCGGCCTCACGCTCCAGCGCGAAGCGACCTTGCGCTGAGAGCGCGCGGCGCCGTGCATGTCGGCGAAGGTGCGAGCGTGGCGAGCCAGTCGGCGAACGTGAGCGCGTGCGCCGAGCCCTCGCTCGCGCGGCTTCGGAGCCCTCGGACTTGCTTCGTCTCCTGCCCGCGCGGCAGGCTCGTCAATGGCATGGGTGGCTCGCGCGAGGTTTCGGTGCGGCGTACGCCAAGCGAGCGAGGTGAAGGGCACGCTGGTCAGCGCGTACTGCCCGCGAACGCAGTGAAAAACGCTGCGCCTGTCGCTGGCGCGCGAGCCTAACGTCGTTCAGGCGCCGACCCCACGGGCAAGCTCATCCGGGGCATCGAATCAACCGAAGGGGTGACATTCGTGCCGGCTGACGGCGGGACTCGACGCCCCAGCGTCGGACGTCGGTGCTCGTTGCCCGCTCGCTGCCGGCACGACGATGCGCGCCTGTGCCGATGCGAGCTCGGGGCTGTCGTGCTCCGGGGCGAGGCGCTGCCGAGTCCCGAGCGCCTGGCGGCACATCGCGGCAGGACGGCGGAGAACGACCTGGTGATGCCGTGACGAAGCGAGTTTTCGGCTGTTTCGGTCGAGCGGCCGAGGTGGCTGGAATGAGCCGCGCGAACCGGGTGTTCCACGGTCGATAGATGGCACGAAAAGGCTCCGAATTCGGGCGACCCGCTAAGACGCCGTGGGTCGAGCGCGTTCGGGAAAAACAGGGTAAGCTCTACTTTCTCGACATGGCAGATTCGGAAAAGGGACCGGCGGGTCAGCCACTGCGGGACGTCCCCGTGGATTGGGAGGCTCTCGAAGACGCGTTCGAAAACAACGCGCCCGAGGTGCACAGCTATCTGCATGTCGGCTCCGGCGAGGTTTTGCGCGTCGTCGACGGCATCGCCGATCCGGAGATGCACGCCCGCATCGCGTCCGACAGCGCGTACCTGCGCATCGAGCCCGTGAGCTCGCGCGAGCAGTACCGCTGGATGGAGCGGTTCATCCCGATGGTCGAAGAGCCGAATCTGCGCGCGCAACTCTCGCAAGCCATCGACGGCAAAGGCGCGTTCCGCCGCTTCAAGGACGTGCTCATCGCGTTCACGGCCGAGCGCGAGCGCTGGTTCGCGTTCCGCAGCGAGCGGCTGCGCGTGTTCATGGAAGCGTGGCTCGCCGCGAACGCGATGCGCCCGATCGCTCGGCCCGCGTGGCCGGTGGAGCCCGCCGCGGGCTCGTCGCCGACTGCCGCCGCAGGTCCGATCACGCAGGAAGCGCTCGGCGGACGGCGCAGTCGCACGACGGACGCGCTCAAGAAGCAAATCGAAGAGGTGCTCGACGCCATCGGCGCACGCGATCTCGAGAAGGTGCTCGCTTTCGCGGAGTTCGTCCGTGCGCGCC
>DASUGE010000481.1:0-2727 GCA_036274215.1 Polyangiaceae bacterium
CGTGACGACGAGCAGACGCCGGTACGACGCGCTTGCGCCGGGCGCCAGCGGGAGGGGCGCCGACCAGCACGTCTGATCCGTTTCGCTCCGGTGTGCGCGGAATTCGACTTCCGCCTCGCCCTGCGGAAACACGAGCCCGTACGTGATGGCGCCGCGGCGCGCCAGCCACGGCACCGATTTCCGGCCGCTCGCTTCCACCTCTCCCACTGCGGGCGCGAAGGTAGGCACGCCAGGCCAGGCGACCTCGTCGCCGACACGCGCGACGAGCTCTTGAGCGCCGCGATTCGACAGCTCGGTCACGATCTCGACCGTGTTCTTGTTCCGCGACAAGCGCACGTCCGTCGTGAGGACGACGCCGCTGTCCGGATCCTGGGCAGAAACACGAATGAAAGGGACGTTGGCGTCGCGCAAGGCCTCGACGCGCTGCGTGCGCAGGCGAGCCGACTTGCCGGCTAGCTGCAGGCCCACACGAAAGGAGTCCATGCCGTCGTCCCGGAAGTTCCGGTCGGCGACGTCGAGGATCACGCCGTGGTTCGCACGCCTCGCGGCAGAGGCCGTCGAAGCTCCGATCGTCAACACGATGCTGCCGTTCGCGATCAGGAGATCGCCGTTGTCGGCGTCGACGCGCTCGTCCTGCGGCAACAGGGCGCGGTCCACGCGTTCGAGCTCGACGCCCCCGAGCCGGTAGAGGACCTTCGGCTCACCGCGGAACCGAAGCCCCGGCACGACGGCTGCGAGCAGCATGAGGCCCGATCCGAGTGCGAGCATCTTGGTGCGCGACGCCGGCATCTCCTGCAAGGCTAGCGCCGAACGCTCGCCCGCTCAGCGCTTTGTGCGAATCAGCGGCAAACCAGGATGTCGTCGGGAAGCGTCGGGAAGGTGCCGCACGTCGTCCCGACGGGGCACGCCGTGACGCCCTGCCGGCACACGACGAATTTCTGACCCGCAGTGCATTCGCCGGCGGGCACGCATTCGATCTCCCCGAACAGCTGCGCGTTACCGAACGGGCGCAACGTGCCGCAGCACACTTCCGACTGCCTGCAGTCTTCCGGTCCGTCACAGCGGGCTATCGTGAAGGGGTATTCGCACGACGCATTCGGAGGAATGCAATTCTCGCTGATGCTCTGGACGACGCCGTTGTTCACGCTCGCTGCGATGCAGCAGGCGTCTCCGTCGTCGAGGCGGCAGGGGCCCGTTCCTCGACAATCGAGGATCTGTCCGGTGGGCGGCGGCCCAGGGTCGAACACGCCGCCCGTCCCCACCTGTGCGATTCCGCCGGTCGAGAAGAAGCCGCCGCTCGCGATGATGCCCCCCTGGCCCACGACACCTGCGCTGCTCGCCGCGCCACCGAAGCCCCCGGTCATGGGAAAGCCGCCGGACGCGAGTGGAGATGAACCGAAGCCGCCGAAATTGGGAAAACCGGCGTACTGAGGCTGCTGGCCCCGATCGGACTTGCCGTTCTCCGCACCACAGGCGACCACGAGTACGGCGCCACCGAGACTCGCCATCGCTGCGATTCCCCGCGCGAGGGATGCGTACATTCGCCGGAAGCTAACACAGCTTTTCGAGCTGTCCGGCCCGTGAGCCGCACCGCGAAGTCACGAATCCGTTCGTTCGGTAAATTTTTCTCCGAGTGCCTTGTCCCTGGAGCTCAAACTCCACGCCACATCGATCCGAGGTCCCACTGCTCGAGGCCGTGCACGTCCGGCGCGCGCGCACCCGCGAGGCGAAGCTCGCCCAGCACGGCGAGCGGCAACGTGCGTGTGAGCACGGCGATGTCCTCGGCAATCGTGCGCGGCGGTTTATCGGCGAGGCGCGGATTGGCTGCACCGAGCAGCGAGAGCGCCGCATGGCGCGGCGACGGACCGAGACGCCGCACGAAATCGATCATGGTCGCAAAGTGGCCCCCGTCGCGAAGGCGCGCGACTTCTGCGTGCGGCAACGGGGCTGGACGGATCTCGCGGCCTGGTTGAGATATTGCCGTTGCGACCGCCCGCGCGACCTCGACGAGGTACGACGAGCCCTCGTCGACGTACAGGTTCGCGGCAGCGCCGCCCCATCCTCGTCCAGTCGCGCGCGCTCCTGGCGGTGCGAGGCCCAGATGCGAGAGCCGAGCCGGATCGAGCGCTTCGACGAGGCGCGCCGCAACACCGGGAGCTCCCCATTCGCCGGCCTCGGGCCCCGTCCGAAGGACGATCCACCCGACGGACTCGGTCCGGAAATCGAGTGCGCCGGCGCGCCTGCGGTGCAGACCCGCACCGAGAAAGCCGACGTCGGCTTCGCCGGATTCGAACGCGCGGAGCCCCGCAGCCAGATCCGCCGCCTTCCGCACCTCGACTCGATCGAGAAAGCTCGGGCCGCGCGCCGCTCGCTCGTTGCGGACGAGCGTCACGCCGCGCGCCGTCGGATCCGCACGAAAGGCGCCGGTCCCGTCGGGCTTCGACGCCGAGAACGTCCTCGGAACGAGAGCCGTGAGCGGGCTCGAAAGCGCATCGGCGGCAGCGGCGGGGCTCACTCCCGTGCAATCGACGGCGAGCGGGTCGTCGCGAACTCGTCTGACGGCCCCGAAGCCCGACAGTAGCGGCCGAGCAGCGAGCTTACGCGAGCGCTCTATGGACGCGACGACGTCTGCAGCGTCGAGCGCGCGGCCTCGAGCCGTGACGAGGCCGGGACGAAGCGCGATCCGCGATCCCTGAGCCGTCGCGTCCGGCAGCGCGCGGGCGAGCA
>DASUGE010000482.1:0-12945 GCA_036274215.1 Polyangiaceae bacterium
GAGCCTGCCGCGCCGCCCGTGCCCGCGTTGGCCGTGCCACCCGTGGGCGCCGTCGTGCCCGCGGAGCCGCCGCTGCCGCCGCCGCTTCCGGCTGAGCCGCCCGTGCCGGCGTTTCCAGTCGTGCCGCTGCTCGATCCGGAGCTGCCCGAGGTGCCGGCCATCGGCGTCGTGCCGCCCGCGCCGGAGCCGCCGCTGTCGTGGCTCGGCGGCTCGCCTTGGGAGCACGCGAGCACGAGAAGGCCGGTCGTAGTCCAAGGAATGAGACGGCGCTTCATGCGTGGGGTCCTCGTCTTTCCGGTCTTGGGCGGTCCTAAATGCCCAGGCCCCACCGATTCGATCGGATCGACGCGCCCTGGCGCAAAGGCGTTCTTTTTCGCACCGGCCCCACTTGCACAAAAGTTACATGCCACTCGGCGTCACGACGCGAGGGCTTCGAGCATCCGCGCGCCATAGCGGCGTCCGAGCTCGCGCTGGGCGTCGAGGTCGAAGTGATGCTCATCCATCCCGCCGAGGCCGCTCGCGGAGGCCACGTAAGTATTGGGGACGAGGCGCGGCAGCCCGTTCACGAGCGCGTTGTGCTCCGCACACACTCCGCCGTGGAGGAGCTCGCCGACGACGAGTGGAACCGTGCCGAGCGCGAGGTCGGTTCTAAGATCGTGAACGATCTCTTTGATCTTGCCGGGCCAGGCGGGGTCGCAGGTGTCCGATTCACCTTGGTGGAGCAAGATGCCGCGAATCACTCCCGAGCGCTGCGCCAGGCGCGCGCGCTCCACCACCCATTCGTAGGCACCCGACCAATGGTCGTCGGGCGGGATCACGAACTCGCTCCGACGCGCCGAGACGACGCCCTTTCGGTAAAAATCGATGTCGACGCCGTTGATGGCGCACGGGATGAGTCCGATGCGGGCGTCCGGGTAGGCGTCGGCCAGGACCTTGCCGAACGAGTCGCCCGGACCAAGCCCCGCGCCACAGCCGTGGAGGGGTGGCAAGGCCACGGCCCATCGCCCGTAGGTTCGGTCCTGCTCCGGGCAGTCCGCGTAGGAAAGGACGTGAACCCGCGGGTTCCGTACGAGATCGCGCGCCTCGGGCAGCGGCGCGCCTGCCATGTTCGACTGCCCGAGCAGAAGGTAGAGGTGGAACGTCGGGTCGCTGCTGGCGCCTCGCATGCCCGGATCACCCGGCTCTGATCCCGGTTCGCGAACCTTGGCTGCCGGCGGCCGTTCCACCAAACGTCCCGATTCTTAGCACGCTGGACCTCCCGTGCGTTATTCAGCCCCCGACTCTTGCTATTGTCCATGGTACTGATGAGTCGTTTCGTGGCGGTCCGACGACGCGTGGACTGGGCTTTGATCCTGGGCAAGGACGCTCCGGTTCCGTCCATGCTCGAAAGCGCGGCGCCCGCCGAGCTGGCCGCGTTGATCGCCGCCTTCGACGAGCTCCTGCAGCTCGACGACGCCGACGCAACCCTGCGGCGTGCTGCAGAACTTGCGCTCGAGCGCATCGGCCTCCGGCGGGTCGGCCTGTTCCTGCTCGACGCGCCCCGTAACCTCATGCTCGGGACCTGGGGCACGGATCTCAAGGGGCGCATCACCGACGAGCACCACGTCATGTACGACCTCGGCGAGAACGACCGCGAGGTGTTTCGCCGAGCGACCCGCGGCATCCCGTTCACGGTGATCGACAACTGCCCGATCGTGGAGCAGCAAGCGTCGGAGACGCAGGTGGTGGGGCGCGGCTGGGTCGCGTGCACGCCGATCCGCTCGGCGCGCGCCAGCATCGGGATGATGTTCAACGACACCGCGCTCACCGGTGAGCCGCCCGATCTCGGCAAGCAAGCGCTGGCGGCGATCCTGTGCTCGCTCCTCGGCAGCGTGCTCGATCTCACCTACGGCCAGAGTGGTCACGGCCGCGGCGCGCGCTCGTCGGCGGGTCACCCGCTCGTGCGCCAGACCGTGCGCCTCCTCGCGAAGGATCCGTCGCTCGGCGGCAAGGACTTGGCGTCGTCGCTCGACATCAGCCTCAGCCGCTTGGCTCGCGTCTTCAAGGCGGAGATGGGCATGTCGCTCGTCGAGTACCGAAATCGCCTGCGCCTCGAGCGTTTCCAGGTGCTGCTCGACGCGGGCGGGGAGAACCTGCTCGCCGCGGCGCTCGCGGCCGGGTTCGGGAGTTACGCGCAATTTCACCGCGTGTTTCGCGCGTTGCGGGGGACGACGCCGCGCGCGTATTTGCGCGAGCGCGGGCATTGGGCGCACCGGCCGACGCCTTCGACGACGTCGTGAGGGAGCTCTAGCCCGTCTTCCTCCACTCGCTCGGCGACACGCCGACGTGCCGCTTGAACGCGCGACTGAACGCCGCCTCCGACGCGTAGCCGACGGCGCCGGCGACTTCGGCCATGTTCGCAGTACTCGTGCGGAGCTGGCGTCCGGCGAGCTGGAGGCGGAACGCGGTGAGGTAGCTCATGGGCGCTTGGCCGACGAGCTTCTGGAAGCGCTCGGCGAGAACCGAGCGAGACGCAAAAGCTCGGCGTGCGAGCTCTTTGAGCGTCCAATCGGCCGCGGGCTCGCGGTGCATGCAGGCGAGGGCGCGGCCGACGACCGGATCGGCGAGCCCGGCGAGCCAGCCCGTCTCGGCCGTTAGCTCCGTGGCGGCGAAGGCGCACAGGCACTCCGTGATCATCAGCTCTGGAAGGCGGGCGAGCAGCGGATCGTCGATGGGGGAACGTCGCGACAGCGTGTGGAGCGCGTACTCGATGCTCGCGTCGACCCAGTGCCCGAGCGGGCCGCCCGCCGTGCGCACGCGAATCAGCGGCGGCAGCGAGGCGAGCACGGGGTTCAGCGGCAAGTCGTCCGAACGCAGGTAGCCGCAGACCATGCTCATGACCGGGCCGCCGCCGCCGTACTCGAGCACCGGCGTGTTCGCGGGGTCCGGCAGGATCTCCATGAGCGGGACGGCGCCTTCGAGCGACGGGTCGCCCATCACGTGCTGGTCGGCGAACGGCAAGATCGCCACGTCGCCCGCGACGAGATCCACGCTCGAGCCGCCCGCGATGCTGGCGCGGCAGCTGCCCGCGGTGATCACGTGGAACACGATGATTCGCTCGCCCCGCGACTTCAGCATCTGCTGAATCGTCGCGGCGTCCCGCGACACGTACGCCCACGGCGCGCTCAGGTTTGCGCGCAGGAAAACCGAGCCCGAAAGCTGGAGGCAACGCAGGCCGTCGCGGATGGCGGCGCTCCGGTCCTTTGGCTCGAGGGCGTCTTCGTTCGGGGGTGGGGGTGCTTCGGACATCGACTCACTGCCAGCGGAAGGCCTTGAGGGCGATCATGAACCCGGCGACGCCCCACGCAACGAGCACCCCGAGCTCCCACCTCACTCCGAGGAGTGATGCCCCGTCGTTGTACACGGCACGCAACGCGTCGTTCACGGCCGTGAGCGGCAACAGGCGAATCGGCAGCCTGAGCCACTCGGGGAAGCGCTCGTACGAGAAAAACGAGCCGGACAAGATCCACATCGGGAGCATCACGAAGTTCATCCAGCCGTTCGCCACCTCGGTGTTGTCGAGCCGTGCCCCGACGATCAGGCTGATGGCGGCGAACGAGGCGGCGCCCACGACGCCGAGCAGGACGACGTCGAGCACGCTGCCGCGGATGTGCGTGCCGAAGAAGAGCTTACCGAAGCCGATGAGCAGCCCGAGCTCGAGCGCGAGGAAGATGCTGCGCGAGAAGAAGTACGCGAGCAGGAAGTGCGTGCGGTGCATGGGCGTCACGGCGTAACGCCGGAGCAGGCGCCGCTTGCGCGCCAACACCAGGTTGAAGCCGATGCCCCACATGCTGCTGCCCATCAGGTTCAGCCCGATCAGGCCCGGCATCAGGAAATCGACGTAACGCGAGCCGACCTCGGAGACCGTCTCTTCGCGGATCTGGAGCACGTCGCGCCGGCCCGCGCCCCGCTCGAGCACGTCCGCCACGACGGCGCGCGCCAGGCGCGACCGTTCCTGCGCGGGATCGAAGCGCAAGAGCAGCCCGTCCGCCTTCGGGTCGACGAGCAGGTCTACTTTGGTGCGAGCGAGCGCGCGCTCCGCTTCGGCGCGTGGCAGCCGCTCGGCGACGACGCGCCCCCCGGCCGAAAACAGCGCGGCGGTGCGCGCGGGGTCGGCTTCGGCGACGACGGCGACGCGCGGCGCTTCCGGCGGTCTTTCGCGGAAGGCGATGCCGAGGCCGACGGCGAGCAGCACGGGAAAGCCGAACACCCAGAAGACGTACCCGGGCTCGCGCATGAATTCGCGCACGCGCGCCTTCACGAGCTCGGCAAGCGGACTCGGCTCGCTCATGCGCCCTCCGACGACTGCTGCTCGAGCGCGCGCCCCGTGAGGTGCAAAAACACGTCGTCGAGCGTCGCTTGATGCGTGCTGAGGCCGATGGGCTGCACGCCTTGGCGCTCGAGCTCCTCGAGCACGGAGGTGAGCGCGGCGAGACTGCGATCGACGCGCAGGCGGTAGCGTTGCCCGCGGTTCACGAGCGAGGCAACGCTCGGCAACGCGGACAGCGGCGCCTGGTCGAGCGGACGCGCCACCTCGAACTCGACGAACTGCACGATCCCGAGGCTGTCGACGAGCGAGCGCGGCGTGCCGAGCGCGATGATCTTCCCCTGGTCCATCACGGCCACGCGATCACAGAGGGCGGCGGCTTCCTCCATGTAGTGGGTCGTGATGAGCACGCTCCTGCCCTCCTCGCGGTAGCGCTCCACGATCGTCCAGAGCGATTTTCGCGCGCGCGGATCGAGCCCGGTCGTCGGCTCGTCCAAGAACAGGAGCTCGGGATCGCCCACGAGCGCGCACCCCACGGCGACCCGCTGCTTCTGCCCACCCGAGAGGCGCGAGAAGTACCGATTCCGTTCCTCCTCGAGCGACAGCAGCGCGATGAGCTCGTCCACCGCGCGGCCCTTGCGATAGAACGAGCGGAAGAGTCGCAGCACCTCGGCCACCGTGAGCTTGTCGGCAAGCTGCGTCTCCTGGAGCTGCACGCCGAAGCGCTCGCGGATCTCGCGATCATTGCCCTTCTTCCACGCGAGCCCGAAGAGCTCGATCTGTCCGGCGTTCGGCTCGTAGAGCCCTTCGATCATCTCGACGGTCGTGGTCTTGCCGGCGCCGTTCGGTCCGAGCAGGCCGAAGCACTCACCGGCTTCGACCTCGAGATCCACGCCGTTGACTGCGACCTTGTCGCCGTAGCGCTTCACGAGACCGCGACAGCGAATGGCGGGAGAACCTGCTCTTTTGTCCAATCCGGGCGGACTCTACAAGAACCCGCCTCGGCTCGCCGCTGCCCCTAGAAAATGCGGGCAAGGTCAGCATGAAAAGCCGAGCTGCCGCTGCCTCGGCGTGAGACGCCCGCGATCACGCGTGTCCGGACGGCCGCAAAAACACCCATGGAAGAGTGATCGATGGTAGGGTTCGGTCGCCATGGTTGCGTCCATACCCGTCGTTTTTCGGGAGGGGGATGCTCAACCGGGGGCTACGAGTGCCCTCATCCGTCGTGACGGTTCCATCGCCGAGTGGAGCCCGGCCATCGAGCTGCTCTCCGGCTGGAGCGCCCCGCGGGCCAAGCAGCGACTGTTCTCGGATCTGTTCGCGCCGCTCGATCCCCACGACATGCCGGACCTGCGCTCGTTCGTACCGGGAATGAGCTGGAGAGGCCTGGTCGGTATCGCGGGATTCGAAGCCCTCGCGCCGCGCTCGGCGATTGCCGACCTCGCGGCCGTCGCCGGTCGCGACGAGCTGCGACTGACCTTGGCGCAGCCGTCCGACGCAACCGTGAGCGAGCACGGTCCTGCGCCCGACGGCGCGCGCGGCGCCCTCGACCAGCAACGCCTGTCGCTCGTGATCGACAGCATGCCGGGCTTCGTCTACACGCTCGACCGGAACTTCGTGTTCACCTCCTCGGTGGGCGCGGGACTCGAGGCGCTCCAGCTGAAACCTGGGCAGCTCGTCGGCACGTGCCTGCTCGACATGTGGGGTGTGCGCGATCCGAGCTACGAGCCGCTGGCGTGCCACCTACGCGCGCTCGCCGGCTACCCGGCGAAGTACCAGGACGTCTGCGTCGGCCGCTCGATCGAGTATCGCCTCAAGCCGCTGCGCGACGTGAACGGCGCCATCGTCGGCATCGTGAGCACCGGCTTCGACGTGACCGAGCGCGAGAACGCGAAGGAGACGCAAGCCAAGCTCACGGCGCAGCTGCGCCAAGCGCAGAAAATGGAGGCGATCGGGCGGCTCGCCGGCGGCGTCGCGCACGATTTCAACAATCTCCTCACCTGCATCATGGGAAACCTCACGCTGGCCGAGGAGCAAATCCCGCGGGATTCCCGGTTGGCTCGCTACCTCGAAGGGGCGAGCGCCGCGGCCGAGAGCGCCGCCACGCTGACTCGCCAGCTCCTTGCGTTCGGGCGCAAGCAGGTCATCGAGCCGCGTCCCGTCAACTTGAGCTCGCTGATCGAGCGCGTGCAGGGCATGCTCGAGCGGCTGATCGGAGAGAGCATCACGCTCCGCACCTCGTGCGCCGCCGATCTCTGGCACGTGCAGGCCGATCCCGGGCAGCTCGAGCAGGTGCTCGTCAACCTGATCGTCAACGCGCGCGACGCGATCTCCGGCCACGGGGAGATCGAGGTGGAAACGCGGAACCTCGAGACGTCGCAAACGAGCGGTTCCGACGGCCCCGCCGTGCCGGGACGCTACGTGGTGCTGAGCGTGCGCGACAACGGCCGCGGCATGTCCGACGTCGTGCGCTCCAAGCTGTTCGAGCCCTTCTTCACGACCAAGGAGACGGGCGCCGGCACGGGGCTCGGCCTCGCGACGGTTTACGGCGCCGTGCAACAGAACGGCGGCACCATCACCGTCGACTCGACGCTGGGCGAGGGCTCGACGTTCCGCATCTTCTTGCCGATGGTCGACGTGGACCGCGCCGCGGCGCGCGCCTCGGATCCGGTCATGGCGCCGGCGTCGTCGCGCGCTCGCGGCGGTACGGAAACGATCCTGCTCGTCGAGGACGAGCCGTTGGTTCTCGATCTCGCGGCGTGCACGCTGCACGAGCTCGGCTACAACGTGATCCCGTGCGCGAGCGCCGACGAGGCACTCCGTCGCCTGCCCGAGTACCAGAATCGCATCGAGCTCCTTTTGACCGACGTGGTCATGCCGCGCATGAACGGCAAGGAGCTTGCGTCGCGCGTGGCGTCGCTGCAGCCCGGCATTTCGGTGCTGTTCAGCTCCGGCTACGGTGAAGACATCATCGCCAAGCAAGGCGTGCTCGACGCGGGCCTCTATTTCATCGGCAAGCCGTACCGTCCCGCGGAGCTCGCGGCGAAGGTGCGCAGCATTCTCGACGAGCGCGCGACGCGACTTGCGGCGGCACGGGCGTCCTAACGGCGTCACAGGAGTCGCGAGGCAACGACCCTTGCGTCTCGCTCCCCCCGGCCGGCCTCTCTCAGGTTTTCGCCGTGAAGGCCTTGCAATACCCGTTGGGATGCACCGTGCCGGCGAGCACCTTGCAGTGGCCGCAGTCGCTCACTTTGGGTGCCGGCACGTACTGGGCGCACTTCGAGCAGGTCTTACCCGGTTGGGTGGTTGCGTCCTCGTAGCCGAGCGTCGAGCGGGCGGCCTGCTGATCGGGCGTGAGGCCGCTCACGTCGTTGCAGTTCGAGGGGCCCTTGTTGCACGCGGCGGCACCGAGTGCCACGACCGCCGAGGCCCCGTGCACGAGGAGAGAACGGCGCGAGAGGGTGGTGTTCGAAGGGGAGTTCTTCACGGCGCTGGAGCCTAGGATCCTCGAAGGCCCGGTGCCAAGCCCACCAGGCCGGAGCCGTTCCGCCACATGACGGATGACGTCCAGTGCAGCGTATGTGAGATAGGGGTCAACTTTCGGAGCGGAGCTGCACTAGCGACCGCCGAACGGCAACGGCTGCAGCGAGGCGAGATACGCGTAGAGGGCGTGCATCTCCGTGTCGTTGAGCTTGGCGAGCGCCGTGACGGGCATCATCGGATCGAGCTTTTTGCCCTTCTTGTCGATGCCGGTCTCGAACGTTTTCTTCAAGTCCTCGAACGTCCAGCCCTTGAGGCCCGTCTCGTGCGGGGTGAGGTTGAGCGGGACGGCCATCTCGGGTGGCGCGCCGGGGATCGGTCCACCCGACAGATGGTCGCCGTGGCAGCCCGTGCAGGATCGAGCCAAAAATGCCCCATACGAGGCCGTCGGTGTCGCGGGCGGCGCGAGCTCCACCTTGCCGTGGTCGATGCGGCGCGCGGTGTCGATCGGGATCATGTTCATCCGGTCGAGCACCTTGGCGAGCAGCCCAATCTCGAACGGTCCGTTCGGCTTCGTGACGCCCGGCACGGTCCGCACCCACGAAATGACGGCCGTCATGTCGTCGTCGGGAATCCAGTTGAACTCGTGAGAGGGCATGAAGCGCACGGTGCGCCCGTCTTTCTTCACGCCGTGCCGGATGAGCCGCGCGAGCTCACCGTCCGAGTAGGCGGAACCGAGGCCGCTTGCGGTGATGTTCGGTGCCGAGAATCGGCCGAGCGGGCCCACCTCGATGATGTTGCCGCCCGCGAGATCGGGGCCGTGGCAATCCGACACGGCGCAGGGCGCGATCGCGTCGGCGATATGGTGCCCGCGCTCGAGCGCGACGGGATCCGTCGTCCGCGTGATGCTCGGAACCGGCACCTCGTAGACCTTGTCGAGGCTCGAGCCGAACGCATGGGCCTGCCACCCCACGAACGAAGCTCCGCCGGCGACGGCGAGGCCGACGACAGCACCTACCCCCACGAGGATCTGCTTGACGATGGGTTTCACGAGCGCACTCCTTACCTACACCGGAGACCATTTCGGTCGATCGTGAATTTTTCGGGCCCGCTTCGCTCGAGGCCCAAAAAATTCACTGGTCCATGCACCGATCTGTCTGCCGGTGCTTCTCTTGGTTTCCTCCACCCAAGCGAGCTTGGATGGAGTTTGCGGCGAAAGGTAGCGCCCGCGCCTCGAAATGGCGAATGGTTATTGCGCGCGCCGGCGTCGTCCGCGAAGCCCGGCGACGCCGAGAATGATGGCAAGGAGCGAGGCTCCTTCGGGGCCGGTGCGGCCCGGGCTCGCCGTGCAGGCGATGCCGGTGATTTTGCCTTTGGAGGTGCCGTTCAGGGTGTAGGTCGCGGCTTGGTCGTCGTCGCAGTCTACGTCGCCGTCGTAGGTGACGACGACGGTGTCGTCTTCGTCCGTGAGGGTCGTGTTGCCGGAGGCGGGTTGGCCGCACACGTCGTTGTCCACCACCTCGGCGCTCGTCGTCACGTCGAGGGTGCCCACGGGAGGCAGCAGCCCTTCGCGCGTGACCGTGCCGGAGCCGCTCCAGACGGTGCGCGCGTCGTAGTCGCCCTCGACGTGCCCCTCGTAATCGATCGTGACGCGGACGCCGCTCTCGTGCACGAGGCTCAGGCTGAAGTCTTGGCTCCCGTCCTCGATGCGGCGCACGCTTGCCTCGCCGTTGCGGGTATCGGAAGCGTCACCCTTCTGCGTACCGAAATCTTCGAGCGTGAGCTCACGGGCGCCGTCGGCGTGGCGTTTCACGCTCGCCCTGCCGACCCAGCTCGCGCCCATGGCGTCCGTGCAGCCGCCTTCGATGCTCAGCGTCGTTCCGTCGTCGTTCGTCGCGGGACAGGCGGGGTCGTCGAACGTTCTTTTGCCGTCAGCCACCGCGATGGGCTGGTACGCGTTCGCGTAGAGCGCGAGCGCGCTCGCCGTGTTGGCCCAGGTGCGAATGTTATCGGGCTTCGCGAGCGAGCTGTCGTCGTTCTTGGCCGCGGCGAACGGCTCGCTATCCGACCCGCAGCCGGCAAGGAGAACCCCAGAAAGCATCCAAAACGGCAACCGAGAGCATTTCATGCATGTCCTCCGAGCGTGCGTCTCGCACGCAGCATGCCCGAACCTTTCACGCCGCGCTACGGCGCGCCGGCACCCGCGGTCCCCACCTCGAGCACGACGTAGCTGGAATCCTCGAAAACGCGCGGGTACTCCCCGAGTGCGCCCTCCCGACCACGCCGCACGACGGCGTAATCGAAGCCGTAGCGGTCGCGTAGCGCTTCGAGCCGTCGCCCATCGAGTGCGTCGTAGCCGCGAAGCTCCTCCTCGCGAGTGATGCCTTGGCGTCCCGTCACGTCTTCGATGCGCCGGTACCAGGCGAGCACCTCGGCCGGGACGGCTGGATTGCCCTTCCAATCGACGACGATGGCGCGCTCGCCGAAGAAGCGCAGCGAGTCGTCGTCGGGTGGCGTGAGGAAGAGCGCGTGCTTCGGCGTGTGCTCGCGCATGAACTCAGCGAGCCCGCGCGCGCTCCGCGGCGAGCGCAACAGGCTCGAGCGCTCCGGAATGCGCCCGAGCGGACCGACCGCGAAGTAAACGAGCACGATGCCTGCCAGCGCGGCGAGCAGCTCGGGCGCACGCTCGGCGGCCACCGCGCCGAGCCACGCCGGTGCCGTGTCGCCTCCCGCCCAGCGCCGGAGCGCGCGCCACACGAGCGCCGCAGCGATGGCCGCCCCCATGACCTCCGCGGGCAACCTGTCGTGCCCTAGCGCGTACACGAGGAGGAGCAACGCCAGCGTTACGGCCACGCCGGCTCCCGCTTTCCCTCGGTAGCGGCGCGCGAGCTCGGGCTCGAGCAAAACGCGGGCGCCGGCCGCGACGGAAAGCACCTGGAACGCAAGCTCCGCGTGCGGCGCGATGCGCCACGTGAAGAGCGCCGCCGCGCGCTCGCTGCCGAGCGCCGCGAAAGCCCCGCCCCACGCGACGGCGCTGAGGCCGGCAGCGAGCGCGGCGAGGCGCACGAACGGCAGCGCGCCCGGCGCCCGCACGAGCGGCAACAGCACGGCGATCGCGACGGCGTGCCAAGCGGCGAGCGGCAGAAATTCCCCGAGCTTCGAGCCGAGCACGAAATGATGCGGCGCGCGGATCGTGAGGTAGACGTGGCGACCGAGCTCGGCGTTCGGCGACGCGAGCGCGGCGGCGCGCAACGTCGGCACGAAGGCGAGCAGCGCGAGCACCGGAAGCGTGAGTCCGAGCGCGAGCCGCGCCGCGAGCCTTTCGCGGCCAAGTAGGAGCTGCGCGGCGGCGAACGCCGGCGCACACAGAATCGCGAAGTTGATGTGCACGAGGCTGCCTGCGGCGAGCAGCACGCCCGAAGCGAACCAGCGGCCCGCACTGAACGCGAGCATCGCGCCGAGCAGGCACGCGCTGCTCAAGGTCGACGGCTGGAGCTCGCGATTGAAGACATAGGTGAGCGCCGGCCCGCGCGTCTGCGTCGCGAACAGCAGCGCGAGCAGCGCGAGGTACGCGGCGAGCGCGCCGCGCCGTCCGACGAGCGTCCGGCAGAGCGCGTAGAGGACGAGCGCGGCCGTCGCGAGGACCAGCGTGAGCCCGAGGGCGACCGCCCAGCCGCGCCGGTCGAGTCGCATCAGGGTCGCCCCGAGCTCGGCGAAAACCGGGTGGTACTGTGTCGTGCCGGTTGCGAACCAGTCGCGGCCGAGGAGCCCGGGGTCGAGCCGGCGGAGGGCCGGAATCAGGTAGGTGACCTGATTGCCGACGCCGAAGTTGAAGCCGAAGCTTGCCGCAAATGCGAGCGCCGAAAGCCCGGCGATCCCGAGCCCGACCGCTTCCGAGGCACGCGAGGGACCGTGCGCCGACGCTTCTGGCACGGCCGCGAGGATAGTCGCTCCTTGACCCGAGGCGTGTCGTTTGCTTGGCTTCCGGGCCGCGGGAGCTTCGGAAAGAGTGATCGGTTCCAATCAGAGCCCCGGTGACAGCGTGACGTCACCGTCAGCAGAGCCGCCGCCCGTTGCCACCCCCGGTGTCGCTCCCAACCCGGCTGGGCCGGCTGCGCCCGCTCCGCCCGTCGCGCGGGGGCCGTCTCGGCTGCGCCGCTTCTTCGAATGGTTCTGGCTGGGTCGCGCCATGGCCGAGCTCCGCGCGCAGGGCCGCGTGGGCTCGCCGCGAGCCCTCGAGCTCTTGCGCCGCGCATGGCGTTCGGTCGAGCTCGCGGAGCGCGCGCTCTCGCCCGTGCCGCGTCTCCTTCATGGTGCTGCCGACGCCGAAGCGCGCGAGCTCGCTCGCCAGGGTCTGTTTTGGGCGCTCGGCGCCGAAGCCGTCCTCCGTCACGAAGCGAGCCACGCAGCTCCGTCCGACGCCGCCCCGCTAGCCGGTCGCTCGCTCCGCGAGCTCTTCGCCGAAGCCGATCGCAGCATGCTGCTCGCCGCGGCGGGTGGCGAGGGCGGCCTGCACGCCGTCGAGGTGGCGCTCCGAGTCGACGACTTCGCGGATTTCGCAGAGCTTTCCTCGGAAGAGCAGGCTCGCCAAGCGCGCGATCTCGTGACTTTCGTGCGCGCCGTCGGCACGCTGCTCGAGACGCCGCGCGTCAGCCTCGACCGCTTGTGGACGCGCCGCGTGCTGCGGATGGGCTTGGCCTTCGTCGTCCTCGCGGCCGCGCTCGGCGGCGCCGTTTACGCACGCTCGCAGCGGGACAACGCCCGCGACTGGGCGCGCGGACGCCCGTACCGGGCGAGCTCGGTCTACACGATTCCAGGTTGCAAGTCGCCCGACCAGGACTGTCCCGAAAGCCCGTTCTTCTTCTTCCACACCATGGAGGAAGACCACCCGTGGCTCGAGATCGACCTCGGAGGCAAGCGCCGCTTCAGCGCCGTGCGCATCGTCAACCGCGAGGATTGCTGCGCCGACCGCGCCGTCCCCCTGGCCGTCGAAGTCAGCAACGATCGCACCACGTGGCACGAGGTCGCTCGCCGCAACGAGACCTTCAACACCTGGTACGCCGAATTCGCACCGACCTCCGCGCGCTACGTCCGAGTCACGACGCTCAAGAAGGCGGCGCTACACCTGCATCGCGTTGCTGTACTGAGATAGGAGTGGG
>DASUGE010000483.1:0-12972 GCA_036274215.1 Polyangiaceae bacterium
CGCCGAGGCACCCCTCGCGCGTGGCCGCGTACGCGAGCTCGGCGAGAGTCACGCGTACCTCGACGGGTCCCCCGAAGGGGAACGCGCCGGGCGTCACGTCGCCGGCTCCGAAATGCCGTGCGAGCGCCCAGCACGCCTCCGCGTGCCGAACCTCATCGAGCGCCGCGCGCTGCACGCCGGTGAGCAGCTCGGTCGGCGCACCGAGCGCCATGAGCGAGAGCGCGAGTCGCGCGAACGACGCCACGGACGCGTGCTCTTCCGCGCCGGCCTTGGCCCACGCCATGGCGCGCCGCGCGTCGAGCATGGCCTGGTCACCAGCGCCCAGTGCGGCGCCGCGCGTCGCGGGTCGTCGCGTCACGCGAAGAGCCGCCGTGCGCTGCGCGCCGTTCTCGAAGTAGGGGCGTCCGATCGCGCACTCTTGGTTCGTGTCGTGATCGATGACCGTCACCGGGTAGCAGCACGCCTTGCTCTCGTCGCCGCCGTCGCTCGTGAGCGTCGTCAGGGTGCCGTCGCCGTTCACCGTGTCGATCTCGAGATCGTCGCCGCACTTGTCTGGAAGAAAGAGGCTCTGCGGGGACACTTGGCTACCGCTCGGGCACGTCGTCTGCTCGGGCGGAACGTTCATGCACCCGCGATCATCGAACGAGGACGTACACCCCGAAATCGCTCCCAGGATCGACACCAACAAACTCGATCTTGCCACCATGCCGGCAAGGGTAGCCCCACCGTCGCCTCGCCGCGAACGATGTAGGTTGGTGTACGGACGCCGTGGCGCTGGGCTCGCAAGCTTGCCTGGCGCTGGCGCGGACGAGCAGGAAATGCGGCTTTCTACCGAGAAAATTGAGACTTTGCGGGCGGCGCAGTAGCATTGAGGCTTCCGAAGATGGATCGAAGCACGCGTCGTTTCGTGACCGCTTGCGTCGTCGTTGCCGTGAGCTGCAACGTTTACGATCCGTCACTGCTCGTGGGCGGTGGGGGCACGAGCTCCGGCGCGACCGGCGGCTCCGCTGCGACGAGCGGCAAGAGCGGCAAGAGCGGCTCGGGCGGCTCCGGCGGAAGTACGGGAGGCGCCACGAGCGGTGGGACCGGCGGCGCGTCCGCGTCCGGCGGCAGCGCGGGCTCCGGCGGCGGCGCGGGTGGCAGCGCGGGCTCCGGCAAGGGCGGCACTGACGCTACGGGCGGCAGCGGTGGCTCGTCCGGGACCGAGCCGATGGGCGGCGCGGGCGCTGACGCCGCCGGCGAAGCGGGGATGAGCTCGAGCGGCACTGGCGGAACCGGCGGAACCGGCGGAACTGGCGGAACCGGCGGCAGCAAGGGCGGGACCGGAGGCACGAGCGGCACCGGTGGCAGCTCGGGCAACGGCGGCGCGGGCAAAGGCGGCTCCGGTGGCGCAGGTTCAGGCGGCGCAGGTTCAGGTGGCGCAGGTTCAGGCGGCGCAGGTTCGGGCGGGACGGGCGGCGCCATGACGGCGACCGGCTGCGCGAAGCTCACGACGGCCCTCGACGAATCGACGGATCAGGCCCGGTTCGTGGTCTCGTTCTCCGGCGCCACGAACCTCAGCGCTACCGGAACGACGATCACGATGAAGGTCTATATTCAGGCCGGGAATGCGGGATCTCTCGCTCCGTACGTTCAGGACAACACGTCGAGTTACCATATCCTTCGCAGCGCGGCGCTCACGGCGCTCTCCGGAAAGGGCACCTGGAAAACGATTACGTGGGACGTCGCTTCGGAGGACCAAGGGACCACCGGCATCGTGCTCACGAGCATCCTCCGCGTCGGGGTCCAGATCTATGCAAATGGTGCGACGACCGGCTTGGTCGACCCCAGCATCGTTTACATCGACTCGATCACGGTAAACACCCCCTCAACGTCCTATCCCTTCTCGAGCTCGGGCACGGTGAGCACGACGCCGACCAATAGCAACGACGGTCAGCCGGGGGTCATGTGGCTCAACAATTATTCGGCGGACACTCTGCCAGAGACGCTTGACGGTACCTCGGTCGCATGGGTCGCCAGTTGCCCGTAACGGTTTTTCATCCCCACCCCGCCCGAACCCGTACAGGGGTCTAGAGAACGCTGACGAGCGCGGCGCTAGATTCGCGCGAGATCTTCGGGTAAAAGGGTAACGTCATCGGCCTAGAGCGTGCGGTCGGGGCCGGGTCGGACAGTGGTTGGCAAGGGGGGACTGGAGACAGTCTCGTGGCAACGCCTTTCGCCGGACAGAACCCCACGACGAGTGATCGCGCCGAGCGAGCCGCGCTCTTGTCGAGCGAGTTCCATGGGATGCGCAAGCGCGCTCCGGTCGCCGCACACGTTCCGGCGGGCTTCTCCGGCACGATGCCCGTCGCTCCGAATCAGATCCGCTCGATCCTCGACCGCGCGTTCAAGCAAAGGAGCGCCGCCGCCGGGCCACCGAGCACGGCCGAGTGTGCGCGCCGTGCCGAGGTCGAGAGCGCCGCGGCACACGGCCTGAAGCGCGCTCCGAAGCACGCCGGCATCATGGCCGACCTGCTCGAGAGCTCGTCGCGTCTCGCTCCGCCGAGCACGCGCAAGGTCGCGCTCGTGCACGACGCCTACACCGACATCGACTTCAACGACGAGTTCGTCACCAAGATCTCGGTCAACTCGTGGATCCAAAACGTGACGGCCACCGAGGCGGACGCGTGCGTCGAGATGAGCTACCCGCCGAACTGGTCGAAGGCGATCGGGACCTTTTACCAGCAGAGCCAACCGGTGAGCTGGAGCGCGAAGGCGGGCGGCTACGTCGCGAACGACTCCGTGGCGACGCGCAACGGCGAGTACGACCTGCTCGAGTACGTGACCTGGGATTGGTCGCTGCAGAACGACGGCGGAATCGCGAATATCCTGCGCATCAAGGAGCAGACGCCCGACGGCAAGGGGGTCGAGAAGCTCGTGAAGAAAATCTGCGACGCCGCCGATGAAGAGTCACCCGGTGAATCGGCACGCGTGCCGCGTCCCTCCGCGGCGGGGTACGCGAAGACGCTCGCCATCACGTACACCTATCAGCTCGTGCGCTGCATCCAGGCGAAGTTCGCGTCGATCTGGGAATCCGGCGGGCTCGACGTCGACCAGGGTAGCTTCACGGTGGCCTGGGTCGACGAGACCAAGACGCTCTACGTCTCGGGCGACAAGGCGCTTCGCTACTCGCACGAAGCCGACATCGTGCCGGGCTTCGCGAACATGCTGAACATGCTCGCGCCGGCCGTGACCAGCATGCTGATGAAGCAGCTCGCCTACCACGCGTTCGTCACCTACCTCGAGACCTCTCGCGACCCCGGAAGGACGTCATGAGCCAAGAAAAGACAGTCGATCAGTCTCTGCCTCCCCTGGGCGCGTTTCCCGGCTACAAGTTCGGGCGCAGCCTGTTCATAAGCTGGATGAACGCGCTCGAGGAGCAAGCGAACATCTGGAACGACAACTGGTCGAAGCTCATCTCGGGCAATTACCAGTTCAAGGACCTCTACAGCGCGCTCGGCAAGAGCATTCAGGCTTCGACCGCGAGCTTCGAGCAGATGCGGCTGCAGCTGATGGCGACGAGCGCTTCGCCGCCGTGGGTGACGTTGACCTGGGGCTCGGGCGCCAACACCACGGTTCGGCTCCGTCAGATGATCGACGGGACGCACCAGCTGTCGCTCAAGCTGTATCGTCTGGGTGACGGTGCCGAGCCGCTCGAGGCGAGCGCGCAGGCTGCGGGTCCGTACACCGTCACGCTGGCCCTCTATCCCGACGCCAAAGCCGCGGACGGGCAGTACGTCGGATTCTTGGTGAGCAACAAGAGCTCGGAGCCGCTCGCCATCGCCAGCGTGTTGGTCGACAAGCCGGCGGTGCCCTGACGGCTCCATCGTCACGCACTAAGGTAGCCGTGGTGGGCGGCGGTTGCGCGGCGCTCACGGCGGCGTTCGAGCTCACGCGACCGGAGCTCGAAGGTCGCTTCGAGGTGACCGTGTATCAGATGGGCTTCCGGCTCGGAGGGAAGGGCGCCTCGGGGCGGGGCGCGAACGGGCGCATCGAGGAGCACGGCCTCCATCTGTGGATGGGCTACTACGAGAACGCGTTTCGCGTGATGCGCGACTGCTACGCCGAGCTCGCGCGCGACGGCGCGCACCCCTGGCGCTTCGAAGACGCTTTCTCGCCGGCCGATTTCAACGCGGCGATGGACTTGTCGCCCGCGGGCAAGTGGCGCCCGTGGAAGGTCGATTTCCCGCGTATGCCGGGCCTCCCCGGCGATCCGGAGCCGCCGCGGCTCGGGGTCGCGGATTACCTCGGTCGCGCGGCGCGGCTGCTCGCCACGTTGCTCCAGACGCTCGAGGCAACACCGGGACAGCGGCCGCTCACGGAGGTGCTGCGCCGTCCGCCGCCGACGCCGGAGGAGCTCAGCGCGCTCATCGCGCGGCTCACGCGCTACGGGGCGCTCGTCGGGCTCGGCGCCGCGATCGAGGCGGTGCACTGGCTCGCGCTCGTGCTCGAGAGCGCGACGCCGTACCCGCAGAGCCTGACCTCGCGCTTGCTCGACACGGTGAGCGAGGTGCTGCAGAAAAGCCTTGCCGATCTCACGGAGCGCGACGACGAAACTCGGCGTCTGTGGGAGGTGGGGGAGCTCATCCTCGCGACGTTGCGGGGCGCGATCCGTTTCCGCTTGGCGTTCGACCCGCGCGGCTTCGATGCCATCGACGACTACGATTGCCGCGAGTGGCTGCGTCTGAACGGCGCTTCCGAGCGCGCGATCAACAGCGCGTTCATTCGCGCACTCTACGACCTCGCGTTCGCGTACGAGAACGGCGATCCGGCGCGGCCAGCCATCGCGGCGGGCTCCGCGTTGCGCGGGGCTTTTCGCGCATTTTTCGGCTACCGGGGCGCCTTCTTCTTCCGCATGAACGCGGGCATGGGCGACGTGGTCTTCGCGCCGCTCTACCTCGCGCTCGCGCGGCGCGGCGTGCGCTTCGAGTTTTTTCACAAGCTCACGGACGTGGGACTCTCGCCCGCGGGGGACGCGTCGCCGCACGTCGCGGCTCTCAGCTTCGACGTGCAGGCCAAGGTCGCGAAGGGCGGCGAGTACCAGCCCCTCGTCCAGGTCGAAGGTCTGCCCTGTTGGCCCGCACGTCCGGATTTCTCGCAGCTCGCCGGCGGGCAGCAGCTCGCGGCGCGCGGCATCGACTTCGAGTCGCAGTGGGACGCGGAGGCCGTGGAGACGCGCAGGCTCCACGTGGGACGTGACTTCGACTTCGCGGTGCTCGGGGTCGGTCTCGGGACGATTCCGTACGTGTGCCGAGCGCTCCTCGAACGCGACGCGCGCTGGCGCTCGATGGTGGAGCACGTGAAGTCGGTGCCGACGCAGGCGTTTCAGCTCTGGCTCGATCGCGACGTGCGGGAGCTCGGCTGGACCGAGCGCGCCGTGAACCTGTCCGGCTTCGTCGAGCCGTTCGACACCTGGGCGGACATGACGCACCTCGTGCAGCGCGAGAGCTGGGCGCGCCCACCGAAGACGATCGCGTATTTCTGCAATGCTCTGCCGGACACGTGGGAGCCTCCCGCGGGAGCCGAAGCGGCGCGTGCGCTCGTGCGTGAGGCGACGGAACGCGTGCGCGACGCGTCCGTGGCGTTCTTGAACGGGGAGGTGCGCGAGCTTTGGCCGGCGGCGCACGACGCGAGCGGCGAGTTTCGCTGGGAGTTTCTGAGCGACGGTGGAGCGCGCAGCCGCGGTGAGGCCCGCTTCGATACGCAATACCTGACCGCGAACGTGCGCCCGAGCGATCGCTACAGCCAGGCGTTGCCCGGCTCGACGCGCTACCGCATCTCGCCGCTCGATCGCAGCTACGACAACTTCACGGTGGCCGGCGATTGGACGAGCTCGAGCCTCAACATGGGCTGCGTCGAAGGCGCCGTGATGTCCGGCTTGCTCGCGGCGCACGCGCTCTCCGGTTGGCCCAAGCTTTCGAGCATCACCGGGTACGATCACCCTTAGGGAAATCTCGCATGCAGCACTCGAAAACGAAGCGACGCACTCGACCGGAGCCGGAGCGTACGGAGCCGAACCGTGCCTTCCGGACGGCGCCGAACGGCGCCGGCAAGTCGCCGAACGGCGCCGCCACGCCGCCGAACGGCGTCGGCAAGTCGCCGAATGGCGCCGGCAAGTCGCCGAACGGCGCCGCCACGCCGGACGGAGCCGCCACGCCGCCGAACGGCGCTTCCGAATCCGCACCCAACGGCGAGAGCACGCGCTCGTCCGCGTTCCGCGCGCTGAACGACGCGTACCGCCTCGTCGACGAGTACCTCCGGCAAGGTCAGGAGATGGCGGAGAACATCTGGCTGCCGTTCGGCGAAAACGGCATGCCCGGTTGGCCGTCACCGGGCGCGCCCGAGCGCTTCATGCGCTCCTTGGGCGACATGACGCTTGCATGGGTCGAGGTCGTGCAGCAGTGGACGAACGCGCAAGCCGCTCCTCAGCGCCCGCCGAACGGAAGTGCCGGTCCGTTCGAAGCGGCGAGCACCGCCGAGCGCAAAGCGCCGGCACCGCCGAGCGCCGCCGACGCTCACGCCGAGCCCGGCCCGCGCCGCGAGCTCGGGGTGAGCGTCGAGGCGAAGGGACGCGTGGAAGTGTCGGTGGACCTCGCCGGCAGCGCGTCCTCGGACGAGCTCGAAGCCGGCTGGCTCCAACCGGCGAAGGGCAAGGCGGCGCCGATCACCAGCGTCAGTCTCCGCGTCGACGGCAAAAAGCTCGTCGTGCACATCGTCGTCCCGGAAAAGCAGCCGCGCGGCACGTACAACGGCCTCCTGCTCGACTCGCGCAGTCTGAAGGCGCGCGGCACGGTTTCCGTCGTCGTGCGCTGACGCGAGGGGTGCGCGTGTGAGCGAAGCTTCCGACCTCGTCCGCGAGCTGCTCGAGGAGTACGGCACGCTGGCCCAGCGAGCGCTCGCGTCCTTTCTCGAGCGCGAGCGGCGCCGCGCGGAGGTGTACGAGCTTGCCGCCGATTACCCGCTCCGGAAAGGCCGCAGCCTGCGCGCGAGCTTCTGCATCGCCGCGGCCCGTGCGTTCGGCGCTTCGGTGGACGAAGCCGTGCGCTCGGCCGTGTCGCTGGAGCTCTTGCACAGCGCCTTCCTCGTGCACGACGACATCGAAGACGAGAGCGAGGAGCGCCGCGGTTTGCCCTCGTTGCATCGGCTGCACGGCGTGCCGTCGGCGCTGAATGCCGGCGACGCGCTCGTCGTGCTCGGGCTCAAGCCCTTGTTCGGCAACGTCGCGACGCTCGGCTCGCGCATCGCCTGGCGCGTGATGGAGGAGGCCGAACGCATGGTGCGCGAATCCGTCGAGGGTCAGGCGCTCGAGCTCCGCTGGCGTCGCGAGAACACGTTCGCCGTCACCGAGGCCGACTACCTCGAGATGACCCTCAAAAAGACCTGCTGGTACACGACGATCTACCCCTGCCGCATCGGCGCGCTGATCGGCACGCGCGACGGCATCCACCTCGATCGTTTCGTGCGCTTCGGCTTCTTCCTCGGCGCCGCTTTCCAGATCCAGGACGATCTCCTGAATCTGACGGGCGACCACGCGAGCTACGGTAAGGAGCTCGAGGGCGATCTTCGCGAAGGCAAGCGCACGCTCATGCTGATCCACGTGCTCTCCCAGCTCGACGGCGATGCGCGCGCGCGTTTGCTGCGCCTGCTGGCCCAGCCCCGCGCGGACAAATCCGAGCGCGAGCTCGCATGGCTCCGGGACGAGATGCTACGCCGGGACAGCTTCGGCTACGCGCGGCACGTCGCGCACGCCCTCGCCGGCGCCGCCCTGCACGAGTTCGGCTCCGCCTTCTCGACGGCCCGCGAAGGCCGCGACAAGCGCTTCATTCAGTCGCTGCCGTACTGGGTGCTCGAGCGGGCATGAAGAGGTCGGCTCAGGCGCCGAGCCCGGGCGCCAAGCTCCGCACCATCGAGACCGGCACGACGATGCCCTGCTCCGTCATGAAGCCCTCGGCCTCGGCGATGTCGGCCGCGCCGTCCTTGCCCCGGAGGAGCCCGGTCGCGTAGCGCGCGACCTCGCGGAAGAGCTGCATTTCCGCGCGTTCAAAGGCCTCGATCGCGAGCCGCAGCTGCTCGAGCGCGCTCGCCTTGTCGCCGGCGACGTTGGCGAGCGCCGCATGCAGGAGGCCCGCGTACCCTTTGCCCGAGTCGAGTCCGTGCGAAGCGATCTGCTTGGCGTCGCGGCGCGCCGTCGCGAGGAGCTCCTCCGGCGTGTGGCCGGTCGCCGTCTTCGTCTCGCCCTTTTTGCGCGTGTGAAGCGCCGCCGCAATCGCCGCACGCGCGCGCGAGCGCAAGAGTTCGTCGCGCACGAACTGCACCATCAGGAAATACTCACGTTGGTGGGACGGCCAGGTGAGGACCGTGCGCTGCCAGGCGGTGGAGGCGTCTCCGCGATACAGGTCGCAGTCGATGGTGGTCACGTAGTGCTGGTAGTGCTGCACCGTGTACGCCGACGGGGCCCAGGCGAGCGCACGATCGGCACGCTCGAGGCCCTCGCCCGGCTGGTCCATGGCGAGCCACGCGAGCGCGGGTGGGCCGAGGCTCACGTTCTGCTCGATGTAGCGGTCTTCACGCACCTTCGCGTCTTCGCTCGCGGCACGCACGCGGCGCACGAGCTCGGCGATCTCCCCGTTGAGCGCCAGGCCGATCAAGCACCACATGAGCCACGGCGCTTCCTCCCAGGTTCGCCCCGGCAAATTGGCGTGCAGCCAGGTGAGGGCGCGATCGGCGTTCTGCCACGCTTCGCGGAATTCTCCGCGATAAAAGCCGATGATCGCGCGCACCATCAACGCGAACGTCGAATCGTAGGGCGTGCCGCCCGGCCCCTTGGCGAGCGCCTCGGCCCGAGCGAGCAGGGAGAGCGCGCGCTTCTGGAAGATCGGGTAGGGGAGCGTGGAGCAGAGGGACGCTTCCATCCCGAGCGCGCGGCTCATGCGTGACGGCTCGCCGAGTCGGAGTGAATCGCGCGCGCAGCGAATGGTCGCGTAGCTGCAGAGGGCGTAGTCCACCATCGCGAGACGCGTGTTCGCGCCCCACAAGGCGTCGAAGCGGCGGAGCTCGAGATCGCTCGGCGCCTCGCGTCGCGTGCGCGCCTTGAAGCCCTGCGCCAAGGACAGCATGCGCAGCCCGGCGGCCTTGCGCAGCGCCTCGCCGCGCGCTTTGGGGAAGGGCGCGTCGAGCTCCGCGAGGACCTCGCGAATCATCTCCGTCCCCTCGAGGAAATGGCCCGACTGGATGTACTGCTCGGCCGCCTTCTGCCGGAGATCGATCGCCTCTTCCTCGCTCGCGTCGGGGTCCTCCTTCACGAGCTTCGCGGCGGTCGCATAGGCCTGCGCGGCTTCCTTTCCGCGGCCGGCGCTGCCGAGGGCGGAGCCCAAGCGCCGGTAGAGCTCGCGAATCGTCACCTCGCCCGGAACGAGCTCGAGCGCGCGCTGATAGAGGCGCGCCGCGCGCTCGAACGCCAAAAGCTTGAGCGCGTGGTTCGCCGCTGCGACGACGTAGCGCCGCACCGATTCGACGTCGCCCGCAGCGTCGAAATGATCGAGCGCGACGAGCGGGTTCGGTGTCGAGGAGCCGAGGATCGCGTTCGCGATGGCGGCGTGGTGCCGCGCGCGGTCCTTGTCGTCGAGCTGTTTCAGCACCTCTTCACGCAGCTTGTCGTGGTAAAATTCGACGCGGTGGCTGTGCACGTCGGTGGTGCGCAGGATCGAGAGCCGCTCGAGGTTCGACAGCAGTCCGCGCTCTTCCGAAGCGACCTGCGCGGCGCTGAGCGTCGTCTCACGCTCGAGCGGGGCACCGGCGACGGCCAAAACCTCGAGCAGCACGCGTGAATCGGCCGAAAGCTCGCGCGTTCGGACGCGGAGCATCTCGTCGAGCCCGACGCTCGTCTTCTCGCCGCGCTGCGAATCGGCGCGACGCGGCGTCCCGAGGTAGCGGCCGAGCTCCGTGAGCAGGAACGGCGAGCCCGCCGCAGACAGGATCATCGAATCGCGCGTCGCGTCGTCGCCCTTCCATTCGCTGCCGAGCATGCGCTTCACGAGCTCGGCGCTCTGCTCGTCGCTGAGCGGCTCGAGGCGCACGGCCGTGGCGCTGCGCCAGAGCTCCTCGTCCTCCCGCAGCACGGAGAGGCAACGGCTCATGCCTTCGTCCTCTTCGCGGTAGCTCAAGATCAGAAAGAGCGGCGGGTGCGCCGAGGCGCGCAGCAGATCGCGCAGCAACATGCCGCTGTCCTGGTCGCCCCATTGGAGGTCGTCGAGCCAGACGACGACGCGCCGCCGCGTCGCGACGCGATTCAAGAGCTCGCGAATCGCGGCGAACGCCTGATGCCGCTTCTCGCGGTCCGGGACCTCCGAGAGCGGCGCGAAGGTGTCGAGACCGAGCGCTTTCGCGAGCACCGGGAACACCTGCGTGAGCGCCGCGTGCTGGCCCGGCGGCAACGCGCGATCCTCGGGGCCGAGCACGTGCGTGACCTCGCGGCTGAGCTCGTCGATGAACCCGTCGAGGGCGTTGAACGCGAGCGCTTCTTGCGGGTGGCAGCGCGAGCGCAGGCCGAGCGTGCGGCCGCCCGCCTCGACCTTCGCGAAAAAAGTCTTGAGCAGCGAGCTCTTGCCGACACCGGAAGCGCCGAGCACGCGCACGACGCGCGTTCCGGTCGGTCCCGCTTCTTCGAACAGACGCTCGAGCGTCGTGAGCTCGGTCTCGCGCCCGATGAGCTCCACCGAGGTGCGCGCGGGAGGGTTCGAAGTCTGGCCGCTTTCGCGCGCCGTCGTGCCGCCGAGGCAGCGGAGGATCTCGTCGGCGTGCGGCCTCTTGTCGGCCTCGACGTGGAGCAAGCGCCCGATCAGGCGATCGATGTCTTCGGGCAGATCGAAGCCGCGCTCCCGTAAGCTGATGGGGTCCGCCGCGGTCTTGCTCATCAGGCCGAGGCGCGACGGCAGATCCCCCGCGACCGCCTCGTGCAGTGTCATGCCGAACGAGTACCAGTCGGACGCAATCGAAGCGGCGCCGCCCCAGAGCTGCTCGGGCGCCATGTACGGCAACGTTCCGCCCAGGCGCTCGGAGGTCGCGTCGGTGGTGCGCGGAACGGTGGAGGTGAGCCCGAAGTCGAGCAGCACGACTCGCCCCGCCTCCGTCACGAGCACGTTCGAGGGCTTGATGTCGCGGTGCAGCTTGTCGCCTTGGTGCAAAGCGTCCAGTGCCAGCGCCAGCTGCCGGGCGACGTCACGCAGGCGTGCTCCGCGCGTGCTCGCGTCAACGCCGCCTTGGAACAAGCTCCGCACGGTCTTGCCTACGTCGCGACCGCGGATCAGCTCCATCGTGAAGAAGCAGGATTCCTCGTCGATCACGAGGTCGTGCAGCACCACCAGATTCGGGTGCACGATGTCGCTCAGCGCTCGAAACTCGCTCTTCAGCCGCAGCCGGTCCTCGACCGTGAACCCGTGCAGGACCTTGAGCGCCACCTCGTGCCCCGCGAGACGGTCGTACGCGCGATACACGGCGCCCATGCCGCCGCTGCCGAGCTCCTGAATGGCCTGGAAGCGGGTGGGCAGCCTGAGGTGCCCGAACGAGCCGCGCGGTCCGCGCGCGCGAGGGTGGGATTCGCGGAAAGTGGCGGGGGCGCTCGTCGCACCGAACGTCGCGACCGAGTCCGTGTGCTCCTCGCGCTCCGGATAAACCATAGAAAGAACGAAAGCTACCGCACTTTGTGAGGGGCGTCCCGTCCGCTTCGGAGCGTTTCTCGAGCGGATTGACAGCGTGCTTCGGCGGACGGTAGGAGCCAGGGATGATTGCGAGTCGCGCGCTCTTCCTCGTTTTCAGCTTGGGAATTTTCTCCGGCTGCAACATGACCAATCTCGCCGCCGGCTCGACGGTGCAGATCATCGGCAAAGCCTGGCCTGCGATCGAGCGCTACGAGGACACGGAGCTCGCCGCCGAGGGCATTCCGGCTTCGATCGCGACGATGGAGGGGCTCCTCGAGATCCGACCCGACGATACGGAGCTCCGCGGGCTGCTGGCCGAAGCGTATGGCTCGTTCGCCTTCGGCTTCATGGAGGATCGCATGGAAGCGGCCCTCGTGAAGGACGACGAGGAGGGGAGCGAGCACTACCGAAAGCGCGCCGCGATGGCCTACTCGCGCGGCCGCGAGCTCGCGCTCGGCAGCTTGACGCTCTGGGAGGAAGACGACGGCGGGGCGGAAGGGCATATCAAGAAGGGCCTACCCGCCTGGACAGAGTATTTGAAAAAATTCGACGACGCAGGAAAGCACGTCCCGACGATGTTCTGGGCGGCCTACTGCTGGGGTCGCTACATCGGGATTAATCGCGACGACGTGAACGCGTTGGCCGATCTGCCCTTCGTCACGGCGCTCTCGGAGCGGCTGTTCGCGCTCGACCACACCTACTTCGGTTATGCCCCGCACGCCTTGCGCGCCGGCCTGATAGGCACGGCCCCCGCGCAGCTCGGCGGCAAGCCCCTGGAAGCGAAGAAGGAGTTCGAGACCGCCATCCAGGCCACGGGCGGCAAGAACCTCATGTACATGGTGGTCGAGGCGCAGATTGTCGCGGTCGCCCTCCAGGACCGCGCCCTCTACAAGAAGCTCCTCACGACGGCGCTCGATGCGCCCAAGGATCTCGATCCGAACCAGCGACTGCTCAATCAGCTCGCCAAGCGTCGCGCCGAGCGCTACCTCTCCCAAACGGACCAGCTCTTCCCGCCGGAGGAGCCGCCGGCCACCGAACCCGCGGCACCCGCCGCGGAGACGGCGCCGGCACCGGCCGCACCCGCACCCGCACCCGCACCCGCACCCGCCGCGCCAGCGAAGCCCGGAAAGGCGCCGTCCTCAGCTCCGAAGACACCGTCCCCCGCGCCGGCAACCGCACCCCATCCCTGAATTTTCCAGCCGTTGAATCACATCGAGCCGAAATTCGTCGGTCCGTA
>DASUGE010000484.1:0-6610 GCA_036274215.1 Polyangiaceae bacterium
CGCGCTGGCCAAGGCCATCGCCGCCTGTCGGATGATCCTCGACCTCGATCCGCAGCACACCGAGACTCAAGCTCGGCTCGCGGCGCTCCAGGCACAGGGAAATACCCTGGCGCCGGCGCGCACCCTCGGCCTACCGAAGGCACCCGGCCCGCCGTTGCCGTCGCTGCGAGCCTCGCCTCCGCGCGTGCCGACACAAGACCCGCCGCACGCCCGCTCTCGCCCCGATTTGGCCCAGGTTCTGCGCCAGCGGCGCGCGGCGCAGGGCCCGCCAACATCCCACGGCGCGCCACGCGCAACGCCAGAGCGCGCGCCGGGACCGCCCACCCCGAGCATCCCACTCCCCTTCCTCGCCGACGCGCCGCTCAACGAGGTCGTCCCGGGCTCCAAGCCCGTGCCGAGCTCGCGCGGCGTTCCGTCGGGCATGTTCCGCATCGAGGTGGAGGAGCTCCTCCCGCCCGAGCCGCCCCACTCAGCGGACGCCCCCGACCCGGCCGACCGCGCCGAGCGCACGGCAAGGAAGGCGTTGCCCGTGACGCCGCTCTTCTCGGAGCTCGGCCCGGCGAGCCTGGAGCGCTTGATCGGGGGGGCGGAGCTCCACCAGCTCGACACGGGCGACGTGCTCTATCGGCGAGGCGAGCCCGCCGGCGCGCTCTATGTCGTCGCGAGCGGCGCCGTGAGCCTGATTGCCGACGGCGAGACTCGTGTCGCCGTGACCCGCGTCGTCGAGAGCGAGTTTTTCGGGGAAGCGGCGCTGATGTGCAACGAGCCGCGCCAAGAAACCGCGGAGGCGCTCGAGCCCACCGAGGTCCTTGCCGTGGACCTCGCGACGATCCGAGCGCTCATCACCGAAGAGCCGCGCGCGCTTCCCACGGTGCTCCGCTTCCTGCGCGAACGCCTCGTGGAGTCGTCCATCCTCACGAACCGGCTCTTCACGGCGCTCTCTCGGCTGGAGCGCCGAAAGCTTGCCGCCCGCTTCGATTTTCTCGAGCTCGAGCCGGGCGCGCTCGCGATTTGGCAAGGCGTTCGCTCTCCGGGTCTCTTCGTGCTGTTGGCAGGGACCGTCGAGGTGCGGCGCGACGACGGCACCGAGGAGCGCTTGCTCGCGACGCTCGGCTCCGGTGCCGTGTTCGGAGAGATGTCCCTGCTCGGCGAGACCACCGCCGTCGCGGACGTGCGGAGCCTCACCCGCTCGTTCGCGCTGATGCTGCCGCGCGCCGAATTCAAGCGGGTCTGTGACTTGCACCCGCCAGTGCTCGAGTTCATTCGCGAGCTCACGGAGGCGCGGACCCGCGCGAACGAGCTCGACGAACCGCTTCCTCCGGCGCCGTAGCCCCGAAGCGCGTCCCCCTCCCGGAAAGCTACGGCTCGACAGGAAATGACTTCGAGGGCGGAGGCGGTGCTGGAGCCGGTGCGGGGGGCGCGGTCGATGCCGGCGGGTGAGGCACGAAGGGCGCGACCGGCTTCGCGCTGGACGCCCCGGCGGGATCCTCCGGGAGGTCGACCTTCGGAGGATCGTCCTCGAGATAGACGGCGGCGGGCGCCTTCGGACGCGGCTTTACCTCGTCATCATCATCGTCGTCGTCCACGGGTGTGGCCGGCGGGCGCAGCTCGGGTTTGGGGCGACGTTGGGAATGCCGCGAGGTGTCCGCCACCGCCGAGCTTTGATCCGTATTCACGCCGAGTCCCCACAGCATGATCGCGGCACCCACGAGGGCGGGCAGAAAAACGCCGGCACAGAGCGCCGCTTGCTGCTGTTTTTCCTCGGCGCACGCCGGCAGGCCGACGGCGATATTGATGACGCCGTAACCGAGAACACCGGCGCCGATCGCGGTGTGGACGTTGCCCGGATAGTCGATCGATTCGATGTCGGCGCGCGGGATCTCGTACACCTTCCCCGCGTCGTTCTGCACCAAGAGCGTCGAGGGCGAGCCCCCGAGCACATCCACCTCCAAGGGCATACCCCGGTGTCGATAAATGGTGGACGTCGTCGAGCACCCGACCGCCAGCATCACGAGACCCGCCGTTAGCCTCCGCACCGTGAGTTCGGAGGTTACACCGGAGACCGTGCTGATCGATCTTGAATTTTTCGGGCCCGCGTCGCTCGAGGCCCGAAAAATTCACTGGTCTATGCCCAGATCTGTCTGCCGGTGGTTCTCTTGTTGCCATCCCCCAAGCGAGCGTGGGTGGAGCCCAAAAACCTAGTGCGCGAACGGGTTCTTGAGCTCGGTCCGCGACGGCTGCTTACGGCCCCCGCCGAGGCGCGTGGCCGCTGCCGGTCGAGCCACGGGCTTGGTCGGAGCTTTCGCGGTCTCGGATGTCGTGGTGGGTCGCGCTTCGGCCACGGCTGGCTCCGGCTTCGACGGGCGCACGACGGCACGCGAGCTCTCCGCCGGCGTCGGCGCGAGGGCGGCTTTCGGGGTCAGGGCGGCCGCGGCGGCGGAGCCGACGGGAGCTGCCGGCGCCGCGGGCGCGTCGGGGGTATGGGCGAGCGAGGCGATCACCGAGCCGAGGAACGCGATGGCGGCGGGGCCCGCGAACCAGATCCAGCGCGGCACGCGCGCGAGCGGCGCCGGCACCTTGAAGGTCGGCATCGAGCGCTGGCGCCCGACGGTCGTGCGCCCCCGCGCCGCCTTCGCGTCCTGGATACGCACCTCTTTCTGGGCGTAAAGCTGATCTTGCGAGAGTTGCGTCGGCGGGACGGGCTCCCGCATGAGCTCGAGCAATCCGTCTATGTCGGCGTTCTGCGCGGGATGCACCGTCGGCGGGCGATCGCTCATGCTGCCGGACGGGGCGAGCGAGGCGAACACGGACGGGAGCGCCGCCTGGGGGCGCACGCTCGCCTCGAGCCAGGGCTTGAGCGGGCCTTGCGCGATGTCGGTCTTGACCTTGCGATTGAGGAGGTATCTCGCGAGCTCGCGGCCGATCGCGCGCATGCTGCCGAAGCGCGTCTCGCGCTCTTTGTCCATGCCGCGCGCGAGGATCGCCCAAAGCTCGGGATCGTCGATGCCGTGCTCGGCGAGCGTGAGCGGCTCCGTCCCCACGATGGAGTAGAGGAGCGCGTTGTAGCTCTCGCCGGCGAACGGCGTGCAGCCGGTGACGAGCTCGTAGAGCATCACCGAGAACGCCCATACGTCGACGCGCAGGTCGATGTCCGTCTGCCCGCGCGCTTGCTCGGGCGACATGTACGCGGGGCTGCCGAGGACGGTCCCGTCGAGCGTGAGCTTGGGCGAGCCGGAGGCCTCGCGCTTGGCGATACCGAAATCCAAGATCTTCGGCTGGACGCGGCCGTCCGCGAGGCGCGCGAGCAGGATGTTGTCGGGCTTGAGGTCGCGGTGCACGACACCGCGTGAGTGCGCGACGACCAGCGCGTCGGCGATCGGCATCAGCACCTGGATGGCCTTCGTGGCGGGCAGGCGCTCGCGGCGCTTCAGCGTCGCGGAGAGGCTCTCGCCGTCGAGCAGCTCCATGCTGATGAACGGGTCGCCGTCGCGGGTGCGGCCGAAATCGAAGATCTGGACGATGGCCGGATGGTGAATGCTCGCGGCCGCGCGCGCCTCCGTGAGCATGCGCTCGCCCGCACCCGGCACCGCCTGCGCAAGATCCGCGCGCATGAGCTTGAGCGCGACGTGGCAGTCGAGGGTGAGGTTCTTGGCCACCCACACCGACCCCATGCCGCCCTCGCCGAGCAGGCGCACGAGCTCATACTTCTGCTCGACGATGACGCCCGCGGCGTAGCGATCCTCACGCAGCGGGACGACGACGGATGTCGTGGCGATCTTCGTCGTCTGGCGCGTGATGGAGAAATCCGTCGCGTCGCCGGCCTTGGCCGCGGGATCCCTGGATGGCGCAACACTCCGCACGGTCGCTCGTGTCCAGTAGGGGACTACGGCCCGCCGTCATGAAACTTGAGCCCTGACTCCGCGTATGTACGCTCGAGCCGCGGGTGGGAACGGGTAGGCGCGAGTAGGTGCGGCCGGCGCCGAGCGCCGTCTACTGCACCTTGGCGCGAACGGCGCGGATCTTCGCTTTGAGGGTCGCCATGTCCTTCTTCACGTTGGCGTCGGCGGTCCGGAGCGTGTCGATCGTCGCGGCGTCGAAGGCGGCGATATCTTTGGCGATCGCTTTCTGCTGCTTCTGGATGTCCTGCATGAGGGCGGTAACGGCGGCCTTCGACTTCGCCGGCACCTTGCTCACCTTGCCCTGCACCTCGGCGAGATCCTTGTTCGCCTCCGCGAGCTCGACGCGCGCCTTCTCCTTGAAGGCTTGGCGCGCTTTGGCGAGCGCGGCTTCCGCGGCTTTCGCCTGCTCTTCCGCGCTCGACTGCGCTTTGTTCACGGCTTCGGCCGTCTGCGCCTTTGCCTTGGTAAGCTCTGCCTTGGCGTCGTCGAGCTCCTTCTGCAAATCGGCGAGCTTCGTCTTCGCCTGGTTCTCGGCCTGGGCGATCTTTTCGTCCGCCTTCTTCTGAATCTCGGCAAGCTTCGCCTTCTCCTCCTCGGCGTGGCTGCAGCCGGAGAGCGCGACGACGAGGAGCGCGTGCACGGGCAGTGTCGAGAGCCGCATGCCCTCGACGCTATCATCCATCCCGGGCCGCCGTCAGCCGCAGCACGGGTGGGCACGTGGGGTTCCTCTTGGGTTTGGGCTGGCGGGCTGCGGGGGTAGCGAGAGGCGTTCCCGCCTCTGATTTCGGCCTTCGCCCAATGCCTGACACGAGCTCTCACAGGGTGGGAGCGCACCCGCGCCGCTCGATGGTAGCCTGGCGAGCCCATGGCGAGCGCTCCTGCCCTTTCCGAGCTCGAATCGCGGGTCGCTGCCGCGCGCGAGGCGTGCGTGCGGCTTCGTGACGCCATCGGCCAGGTGATCGTCGGCCAAGGCGAGGTCGTCGAGGAGGTCTTGTGGGGGCTCGTCGCGGGCGGGCACGTGCTGCTCGAGGGCAACCCGGGACTCGGCAAGACCTTGCTCGTGAAGACGCTCGCGCAATGCCTCGACCTCACCTTCTCGCGCATTCAGTTCACCCCGGATCTGATGCCGAGCGACGTGATCGGGACCAACGTGCTCTCCCTCGGTGCGCCGGGGGCCGCGCCGGGCCGCTTCGAGCTGCACAAGGGCCCGATTTTCGGACAGGTCGTGCTCGCCGACGAGATCAACCGCGCCACGCCGAAGACGCAAAGCGCGCTGCTCGAGGCGATGCAGGAGCACGCGGTGACCATCGGCGGCGTGCGGCACGTGCTCGAAGAGCCGTTCTGCGTGCTAGCCACGGAAAACCCGATCGAGATGGAGGGGACCTACCCGCTGCCCGAGGCCCAGCTCGATCGCTTCCTCCTCAAGGTGCTCGTGCCGGCGCCGAGCGAGGACGAGCTCACGCAGATCCTGATGCGCACGACGGGGCGGCCCGTCCCCACGCCCGAGCGCGTGCTGGCGCGCGCCGCCGTGCTCGAGCTCCGCGCCCTCTGCCGCGACGTGGTCGTCGCGGAGCCGGTGCTGCGCTACGCGGCGCGGCTGGTCGGCGCGAGCGCGCCGGAAGCGTCGCACGCGACGCCGCTCGTCCGGCGGGCGTTGCGGCTCGGCGCGGGCGTGCGCGGCGCCCAAGCGCTGATCCTCGCGGGCAAGGCCGTCGCGTTGCTCGACGGCCGCGCGCACGTCTCCTTCGCCGACCTCGCCCGCACGGCCAAGCCCGTCCTGCGCCATCGCTTGCTCCTGAGCTTCGAAGGCGAGGCCGACGGGGTGAGCCCCGATCGCGTGATCGAGGAGCTCGTCGCGAGCGTGCCGGCACGCCCGGAGGCCGTGGAGCGTGCGGTGCAGGGGAACTGACGCGCCGATGCGCCCAGGAGGCCGACTGCTTGCGCTCATGTTCGCGACGCTGGCGCTGCTCGCGCTGCCGTCGCGGGCCGTCGCGGCGCCACCGAAGGCCGCGAGCCTCGATCTGACGCCGCTCCCCGTGCTCGGCTCGAACAGCCCGCTGCCCGAAGGTTGGTCGAGCTACGTCGTGTGGCTGCACAACACGGGCGGCTCCGAGCTCACGGGCACGCTCAAGCTCGAAGCGAAAGAGCCCTTCATGCGGCGGGTCTCCCATTGCGTGACGCTCGCGCCGTTCACGCTCGCGCCCGGGGCACGCGCGGCGCTCGAGCTGCCGACCCACGGCAACGCGAGCTCGCCCGCCGAGCTCGAGCTCACGGCGGTCGCCCCCGACGGTACCCCGCTCGCCGCGGTGCCCATGCCCGAGCCGCGCCCGACCGACCCGCTGCTCGTCGACCTCAGCACGCCGAGCCGCATCGCCGCCGGCGTGCGCGAGGCGGGCATCCTCGTCCAAAATCCGCTCGGCGGCGGCATGCGCGCGAGCAGCGTGCTCGTGACGAGCCCGCCGACCGACCCCACCTCGGGCGATCTCACGCTGCCGCGCTGGCCCGCGGCTTGGGCCTCGGCGTCGCTGGTCGTCACGTCGGGGCGCCGCCTGGCCGCGCTCGGCAAGCCGGAGCTCAAGGCGCTCACCGATTGGGTCCTCGCGGGCGGCGCGCTCGGCGTCGCGCTCGAACGGCCCGAGGATGGCCGCTTCGCGCCGCTCACGGCCCTGGTCGGCGGCGCCATCGAGCGCACGAGCCCACCGCCCGAGCTC
>DASUGE010000485.1:0-2706 GCA_036274215.1 Polyangiaceae bacterium
AACACTTCCTCTCCCACGTGGAAGGGCGCGCGATCGTTCGCGCGGTGGCGGCGCTGTCGCTTGCCGCCTTTGGCGCCCGGGGGCTTGCTGCCGCCCGCGGCTGCGTTCGCGTTCGGTGCGCCACCTTCGGCGCCCGGCTGCGGCGCGCCTCCGCCCGGCTTCTTCTTGCGCCGGCGGCGCTTCTTCTTCGCGCCTGGCGTGGGCGAGCCGTCGGCTGCCGCGCCTTCACCCGCGGCCGCGTCGTCCGGCGCGTCCGAGCCGCCGCCGTCACCTTCGCCCGCTTCGCTCGCGTCGTCGTGCGACGACTCACTCGCGGACGAAGCGCCGTCGTGCGACGACTCACTCGCCGACGAAGCGCCGGCGTGCGGCTCGCTCTCGGCGTGACCCGCAGGCGCAGGGTCGTTCGCGGCGGGCGCGCTTTCGCCTTCCGCGTGACCGTTCGAGACGTCGGCGGGCGCGGGCGGTGGGGAGCTGCTGCTCGTTTCGGTGGAGCTCATCGGCCGGCCGTCGCGCTATAGCGTGCCTTCAATCGTCTGCCAACGCGTGACGCGGAAGCCCGAGCTTTGTGCCCGGCGTGCCACCATTTCCGCGCTTTTCGCCCACACTGCCGAAACCTCACGAGCGGCTGATGGGCAGCCTGCGGTTCACGCCGCCGCTTCGGTCGATGCTGACCGTGCCGCTCGAGCCCTGGCTCTTGAGCGTCTCCACGAGCCGCTCCGCGACCTCGATGAAGGCCTTCGCCGCGGGGGAGCCCGGTTGGGCCTCGACGAGCGGCGTTCCCGCGTCTCCCCATTCGCGCACGGCGGGCACGAGCGGGATCTGGCCGAGCAGCGGTGCCTCGGCGAACTCGGCGACCTTCTGGCCGCCACCCTTGCCGAAGAGCTCGTGGCGTTTCTCGCAGCCATCGCAGAGGAAGTAGCTCTCGTTCTCGACGACGCCGAGCACGGGAATGCCCACCTTCTTCGCCATGCTGACCGACTTGTAGACGTCCTGCAGCGCCACCTCTTGCGGGGTGGTCACGATCACGGCGCCCGTGCTCCGGACGCGCTGCGCGAGCGTGAGCGCGATATCGCCCGTGCCGGGCGGCAGATCGAGCAGGAGCACGTCGAGCTCTTCCCACGCGACGTCCTTCAGGAATTGCAGGAGCGCGCCGTGCAGCATCGGCCCGCGCCAAACGACTGCGGACTTCGGATCGTCGAGCAAGAATCCGATGCTCATCAGCTTGATGCCGTGGCGCTCGTGCGGGCGGATCCGCTGGCCGTCGGTGATCGGCTGGCCGTGCACGCCGAACATGGTCGGTACACTCGGGCCGTAGATGTCGGCGTCGAGGAGCCCGACACGCGCCCCGAGTCGCTTCAGCGCAATCGCGAGATTGCTCGCGACGGTGCTCTTTCCGACGCCTCCCTTGCCGCTCATCACGAGCACCACGCTCTTCACGAGCGGAACGGGATCGTCGGCGGCGATTTCACGCGGAGGTAATTCGAGCGTCACGCGCCTCCGAGTAGGCCTCGCGACCAGTTCTGTCAACCGCGGGGCGTGCCCCCGTCGTACCCAAACGCATTACCCACGAGAATCGACCGCCAACGGAAGCTTCTTGCCGAGGCGTCTCTGCATTTCTTTCCATTGCGGGAGCGATTCCACATCCGTTAGGGTGCACGCCGACGCGGGCGAGGGAGCCCGTGTGTGGAGGAGTAAACAGATGAGGGATCTGCATTCACTATTGGGCGTTGGGATGATCATGGCCGCGGCGCTCATGCTGCCGGCATGCGCGATGGACGCGGGAACGGAGGAGGGCGCGAGCACGCCGACGTCGACGGAGTCGAACGCGTTGGGCTCGAATCCGTTGCACGACGCAACCATGATCAAGACGATCGTTCCGCATGGCGGTCCTTCGGGAGCGACGTTCACGGATCTGGCGGTGAACGGAAGCAAGTACTACTTGCTCCGTTCCGACGGCTACATCGAGCGTTGGACCAACCTCGCGAATCCGGTCTACGAGAGCGTGTACGCGTCCGCCGTGTTCGGCGCCATCAAGTACGTGCCCCTCTCGTCCGGGCCGACCTGGGGCCTCATCGGCTCTGTCGCCGCGACGCGAAAGCTCGTCAAGAACATCCAAAACGCAGGCGCGAACTTCGCTGACTGGCCCTCGGACGTGACGTGGATCAGCCAGATTGCCGGCGTCGTGATCAGCCAACCCGGCACGGGTGCGCTCGGCCTGCGCGTGTTCATCGTGCGAAACAGCAACGGGGGACCGGGTCTCGTGCAGTCCGGGGACTGGTACCCGATCGGAGGCATGAGCTGGAGCTCGACCGTCGACTACGGCCCCTACTCGACGGGTCTCGCTTACACGGGAGGCAAGGTCTACACGGTCGTGAACTACCTCACGGGGCCCTTCAAGGCCTACACCATGCCGGGCCTCGCGAGCACGGGCGAGGGTCTCTCGCCCTACACCGATCACGCGTACTGGAACTTCAATCGCAGCTTCTGGGATCGCTTCGCGCCGCGCGGCATGGACTACAACAGCGCGGACGGTAACTTCTACGGCATCGACGACTCGGTGACGGGCGGCGTCGCCACGCAAGTCATCGCCAAGCTGCCGAAGTCGGCGCTGCGATCGCCCTTGCCGTAGCGGCGGCGGACACAAGCACCGCGCACAAAACGCCACCGGCGCGCTCCCGTGAGGGAAGCGCTGCGCCAGCGACTCCC
>DASUGE010000486.1:0-2406 GCA_036274215.1 Polyangiaceae bacterium
TCTCACGACACGCCCGACGGGCGCCGACCCCGCCATCCGCGACGACTTCCCGAACGAACAGGGCGTGCCCAATCACGGCGCGTGCTCCGGCTGCGCGAACCCCGAGCAATGCTGCGACAATCACGACTTTCTCACGGGTAGCGGAACGGACGGACGCCTCTTCACGGGCAGCAATGGAGGTGGCGGGATGATGAGCTGCTCGGGCATCGCCTGCACCTGCCAGGACTGGACGAGCAAAGCAGGCGACGGCGGCAAGCCCTGGTGCGGACATTCCTGGCCGCGGATGGGCAGCGGAGAAAATTGGATGTCCGCGCTCCCTGAAGCAGGCTGCGCTCCCGGCGTCTTCCTGACGGAGATGGGAGGTCCGCGCGGCAACACCGTCGGCGGCGGCGGCGGCTACGGCGGGATCTACTGCTTTGCCATCATGAACCCATGACAGGCAACGAAGTCGCTTGCCGTCGTCACGACGATCCAAGGAGCTCACGCGTCGCGCAGCGCTCGGCGCTGCGGTTGGCGGAGCCGGAGGCCTGCTCGGTTGCGCCCGAAGCGGCCTCGAGCTCGACGTGCTCACAGGCGAAGCAGAACCAGGAGCGGCCGAGCCCCTGCGTTTCGAGCCGGAGCTCGTGCCAGAGGATCGCGAAACCTTCGACCTCGGTGTGCAGGCCGGTGAGATGACGGCAGACTCCGCGCTCTTCTGGACGCATGCGACAACGGGCGACGACGTCGAGCTTTGCGTTTGGCCGGACGGCCGCGTGCCCGAACCTTCCGAGCTCCGCGGCTTCGTGGTGCGTCCTTCGGACGCCGGGTTCGTGCACGCACGCGTCACCGGGCTCGCGCCGGGGACACGCCATCGCTACGCGTTCTTCACGCGGGGTCGGACGCGCCGTTCGGCCGTCGGTAGAGTGCGCACGGCGCCGGCCGACGATCAGGGTGGAAAGCTCCTCGTCGGAGCCCTCGCCTGCACGCACTTCGCGTACTTGCCGTATCCGGCGGCCGAGCTCCTCGCACGCGAGCCGCTCGATGCCTTCATCCACACCGGTGACATGTCGTACAACGACGGAGCGCGAGCTCTCGAGGATTTTCGAGAGAAATGGCGGACGACGCTCGACAGCTCGGGATACCGAGCGCTCCTCGCCTCGACGGGCTCGTACTTCACCTGGGACGATCACGAGGTCACGAACGACTTCGACGCCGAGGCACTCGAAGAGCTCGAGCCGGAGCTCTTGGACGCGGCACGCACGGCGTACTTCGAGTCTCGCCCGAAAATTCCGAACGCCGTCGGTGGCCTCTGGCAGAGTTTTCGCTGGGGAAGCACCGCCGAGCTCTTCGTGCTCGACTGCCGCGGCGAGCGACGGCCATCGACGCTCGGCTCCGAACGACCAATCTTCGTCTCCGATGCGCAGCTCGAGTGGCTCTGCGAGGGGCTCGCGACGAGCCCCTCGCACTTCAAGATTGTCGTGACCTCCGTGCCCATCGGCCGACTTTCCGACGAGCTCTATGCGGCGCCGGACAACCGCTGGGAGGGTTACGCGGTCCAACGTGAGGAGCTGCTGGCCTTCATCGACCGGCTCGGTATCCAAAACGTGTGGTTTTTGTCGGGTGATTTGCACATGGGCCTCGTGCATCGCGTGGACCGCGCGGGTCGCGACGCGCGCCTCTGGGAGGTCTGCGCTGGACCGGGCGGCCAGAGCACCCACGACGCGGGTCTGTTTCAGCCGGGGGCCGAGGCTCTGCACGAGCGCGCGTTTCCGCCCGAACAGGTGGCGTATGCCTCGCCCGACATCGCGTACACGACGTTCGAGTTCGACCCGTCCACGGGCTCCGTCCGCGTACGTTTCGTGAGCGCCGCGGGCGAGACCGCTTTCGATCGAGTGCTCGTTCAGTAGTCGAGCCGCAAGGTGGCGCGGCCGTGGGGTGCGCCCGGTGGCGCTCGGATGACGATTCCGTGTCGTCTCGTTGACCCGATTTCAACACCGCTCGGTACATGCGTCCCATGGCCCGAAGAATTGCTTCCGCGCTCGCCCTCACGGCGTTCGCTGCGCTCGCCGCCCTGGGAGGGGTAGCGTGCGGCAGCGAAGCTGACGACGCACTAGACTCGACAGGCGGCAGCTCCGGCACGGCCGGCGCGGCTCCGAGCGGCGGCGCGAACACCGGCGGTGCCCCGAGCACCGGCGGAACGTCCGCCGCGGGAACCAGCACCGGCGGGCTTGCCACGGGCGGAGTCTCCGGCACTGGAGCTGGGGGAAGCGGCGTCACCGGTGGTAGCGGCGGCGCAAGCGCAACCGGTGGCTCCGGCGGCGCTAGCGCGACGGGCGGCGCTGGCACGTCGGGCGGCGCTGGCGCGTCGGGCGGCGCTGGCGCGTCGAGCGGGGCGGGCGGTGCGGCCGCGACGGGCGGACAGGGCGG
>DASUGE010000487.1:0-14629 GCA_036274215.1 Polyangiaceae bacterium
ATCTCGGTCCCGCGGGCGGCGTCGCGGGCGGACGCTTGATTGCGACGGGCACGCCCGAAGCCGTGGCGCGCCACGCAAAGAGCATCACCGGACCTTATTTGGCCGCCGTGCTGGGTCGCGAGCCAGCGAAGCCGCCGGTGCGCCGGGCGTCCCGCTCGCGCGCGCTCGACGCGGCGCCGTAAGCTCTCGACCGACCGAAGCGGAGGAACGTCCCATGGCACGCACCGAGAAACAGCGCTGTTGGTGGCCCGGCACGGACGCGCTTTACATCGACTATCACGACCGCGAATGGGGCGTGCCGGTGCACGATGACCGGCGCCTCTTCGAGTTCATCGTGCTCGAGGGCGCGCAGGCAGGCCTTTCCTGGATCACGATCCTGCGCAAGCGCGAGGCGTACCGCGCGGCATTCGACGCGTTCGATCCCGAGAAGGTCGCGCGCTACGACGCACGCCGCGTCGAGAGGCTCTTGAAGAACGAGGGCATCGTGCGCAATCGGCTCAAGGTCGAGTCCGCGGTGAAGAACGCGCGCGCGTACCTCGAGGTGCAGGAGGAGTTCGGGAGCTTCGCGAAGTACCAGTGGGGGTTCGTCGACGGTCGTCCCGTCGTCAATCGCTTCAAGGACAAGAAGCAGATCCCGCCGCGCACCCCGCTCTCCGACGCCATCAGCAAGGACCTGAAGCGGCGTGGCTTCAGCTTCGTCGGCTCGACGATCGTGTACGCGCACATGCAGGCCGTCGGCATGGTGAACGATCACGTCGTGAGCTGCTTCAGGCACGTGGAATGCGCGAAGAAGAAGCGCTGAGCGAACGCCGGTTCCGCCGCGAAACCCGGTATTTTGGCTGAATCCGAGCAGGCAGCCGGGCCCGTGCTATTCTTGGTCGTGGTGGTAGGGCGGTTTCCTTTGCTTCGTTCTCGCTTCGTCCAGATTCTTGGCGTCACGGCGCTTTGGGCGGGGTGCACGCTGAATCCGGGTCCGGATCTGCCGGGCGCGAAGCAGAACGGTGCCGGTGCCACCGGCAACATGACGGGTAAGGGCGGCAACGCTCCCAATGCGGCGGGCGGCTCGAGCGGCTCGAGCGGTGCGGCCGGCACAGGCGGCTCGAGCATGGTGGGCAACGGCGGCTCGGGCGGCTCGAGCGGCTCGGGCGTGATCGGCAAGGGCGGCACCGGAGCCGGAGCGGAGAGCAGCGGCGGCACGAGCGCGGCGGGCAAGGCCGGCGCACCGAGTCACGGCGGCTCGGCCGGGTCGAGCGGGACCAACGCCTCGGCGGGCGCGAGCGAGGGCGGCGAGCCCAGCATGGGCCTGGGCGGTGAAGGTGGCGGCGGTGCCGAAGAGGCTGGCGGCGAGGCGGGCGTCGGTCCGGGCGGCAACGGCAACGGCAACGGCGGCGAGGCCGGAACGCCGAGCGAGCTGCCGGGCGGCGCGACCGGCGTCGGGCCCTGAGCCGCGGCGCGACACGCGCGGACAGCGCGCGGACAGCGTGATAAACGTCACGACGTGCGGCGCCGCTTCGTTACGCTCGCTCTCCTGCTCGGTCTCGTCACCGCGTGCTCGAAGAAGCCGGCAGCCGAGACCGAACCCTCGGCGAAGCCGGCGGCACCGCGCCTCAAGATCGCGGTGATCCCGAAGGGCACCACGCACGAGTTTTGGAAGAGCGTGCACGCGGGAGCGGTGAAGGCGTCGCGCGAGCTCGACGTCGACATCGTGTGGAAGGGTCCGCTCAGGGAGGACGACCTCAAGAGCCAGATCGATCTCGTGCAGTCGTTCGCGGCGCAGAAGGTGTCGGCGATTGCGCTCGCGCCGCTCAACGACAAGGCGCTCGTCTCCTCGGTGAACGCCGCGGCCGACGGCGGCACTCCCGTCGTGATCTTCGATTCGGCGCTCTCGGGCGGGAAGATCGTGAGCTTCGTCGCGACCGACAATCACTCGGCGGGTCGGCTCGCCGCCGCGCGCGCGGCCGAAGTGCTCGCCGACCACGGCAAGATCGTCGTGCTGCGCTACCAGGTCGGCTCGGCGAGCACGCGTGACCGCGAGGAGGGCTTCCTCGAAGGCGTGACGCGGCGACCGGGCCTCGACGTCGTGAGCTCGAATCAGTACGCCGGGCCCACGACGGAGTCGGCGTTCGCCGCGGCGGAGAGCCTCTTGCTTGCGCAGAACGCCGCGAACGGCGGAGTGAACCTCGTGTTCACGCCGAACGAATCGACGACGTTCGGGATGCTGCTCGCGCTGCAGAAGGCGAACCTTGCGGGCAAGGTGCGCTTCATCGGCTTCGACATCTCCGACAAGCTCCTGAAGGGGGTCGAGGACGGGGCGATCGACGCGCTGGTCCTACAAAACCCCTTCAAGATGGGCGAGCTCGCCGTGCGCGCCGCGGTCGACAAACTGCGCGGCAAGCCCGTGGAGGAGCGCACGGATACCGGCGCGCAGCTCCTCGATCGCAAGAACCGCGACGAGCCGGCGGTCAAAGCGCTCGTCAAACCGGACCTCGCCAAGTGGCTGAACTGACGGGCGCGGGCCCGAGTGCGGACGCACCGCCTCGGTTGGTCGCCCGCGGCGTCGGCAAGAGCTTCGGTGAGGCGCGCGTGCTCGAGGGCGTCGCGCTCGAGCTCCGTAAGGGCTCTATCCACGCCATGCTCGGCGAGAACGGCGCGGGCAAGAGCACGCTGATGAAGATCCTCGCGGGCGTGGAGCGTCCGAGCACGGGGACGCTCGAGCTCGACGGCACGCCGTACGCGCCGCTCGGGCCGGTCGACGCGCGGCGGCGCGGGGTCGCGATCGTTCACCAGGAGCTGTCGCTGTGTCCGCACCTCACGGTGGCCGAGAACATCGTGCTCGGCGTCGAGCCGCGGCGTGCAGGGCTGTTTTCGCGGGCGGATGCGCTGACACGCGCGCGGCGTGCGCTCGCGCTGGTCGAGGAGCAGAGCCGCCGGATTTCGCCGCTCGCGCTCGTGAGCGGCCTGTCCGCGGCCGAGCAGCAGCTCGTCGAGCTCGCGCGCGCGCTCTCGGCCGACGATTGCCGGTTACTCATTCTCGACGAGCCGACGACGAGCCTCGGGCACGACGACGCCGAGCGGCTGTTCCAAGTGCTCGACGCGCTGCGCGCGCGGGGACTGACGATCCTGTACGTGTCGCACTTTCTCGACGAGATCCGCCGCATCGCGGACGACTTCACGGTGCTCCGCGACGGCAAGCTCGTGACGAGCGGCCACATTGCGGACACGACGAACGAGGAGCTCGTCGCCGCGATGGCGGGCGAGGCCGTGCAGCACCGCGCACCGGCGGCTCGACCGCGCGGCGAGGTGATTCTGTCGCTGCAAGGCGTCGCCGGGGCGCATCTGCCGCGCGACGCGTCGCTCGAGCTCCATCGCGGCGAGGTCCTCGGCATCGCCGGGCTCATGGGCTCGGGCCGCACGGAGTTATTACGCGCCGTCTTTGGCCTGGATCGCGTGAAACGCGGGGAAATTCGGGTCGCGGCGGCGGTCGGACCGGCCTCGCCGCTCCGGCGCCTCGCGCAGGGTGTGGGGCTCGTGAGCGAGGACCGCGCGCACGAAGGGCTCGCGCTCGACCTCAGCATCGCGGAGAACCTCACATTGTCGAAGCTCTCGCCGCTCGGGCGGTTCGGCTTCCTCTCGCTCGGACGCGAGCGCTCGGTCGTGTCCGGCTTCATCGAGCGTCTCGGCATTCGCGCGCGCGGCCCGGACCAGCGCCTGCGCGAGCTCTCCGGCGGCAATCAGCAGAAGGTCGCGCTCGGACGGCTCCTCTACCACGACGTCGACGTGCTCTTGCTCGATGAGCCGACGCGCGGCATCGACGTGCGGAGCCGCGCCGAGCTGCACGAGCTCTTCGGCGAGCTCGCGGCGCGTGGCAAGGCGCTGCTCGTGGTCTCGAGCCATTTCGACGAGCTGCTCACGGTGTGCGACCGCGTCGCCGTGATGCACAAAGGCGTGCTCGGTGCGCCGGAGCCCGCTCTCGGCCGTTCGGAGCGGGAGCTCCTGAAAGCGGCGGCGGGAGCATGAAATCCCTGCTGAAGCGGCCCTGGTTCGGACCGCTCGTCGCGCTCGCGCTCGTGTACGTGCTGTTCGCGGGGCTCGCGCCCGACACCTTCACGGGCACCGTCAACCTGTCCACGATGGCGCGCCAGACGGCGGTCGTGGCGATCACGTCGCTCGGCATGACGTTCGTGATCCTGCTCGGCGGCATCGATCTGTCGGTCGGCTCGGGCGTCGCGCTCACGGGCGTCGTCGTGGCCCGCGCGCTCCAGAGCGGCATGGGAGCGTGGAGCGCCGCGCTGCTCGGGCTCGTGGCGTCGACGGCCACGGGCGCCGTCAACGGCGTCCTCACCGCGCGCGGCAAGATCACGCCCTTCATCGTCACGCTTGGCACGATGAGCGTCTTGCGCGGCGTCGCGAAGGGCCTCGCCGGCGAGCAGAAGATCGATGCCGAGCCGCGCGGGCTCGAGCACCTGATGGGCGCGGGCTCGTCCACGGCGCTCCCCGCGGGCGTCTGGCTTGCCGTCCTGCTCGCCGTCGTCGCGGCGCTCGTGCTCGAAATCACGGTTTTTGGCCGGCATGTCGTGGCCATCGGCTCGAACGCGAGCACGGCGCGGCTCTGCGGTGTGCCGGTCGAGCGCGTGACGATCGCCGTCTACGCGCTCGCGGCGGCGCTGACGGGCGTCGCCGGGGTGCTCGAGTTTTCGACGCTCACGGTCGGCGATCCCACCGACTCGCTCGGGCTCGAGCTCGAGGCGATCGCGGCAGTCGTGATCGGCGGCGGCTCGCTCGCGGGCGGTCAGGGGTCGATCGCGGGCGCGATGATCGGCGCGCTGCTCATGACCGTGATCAAGACGGGGTGCACTCACGTGGGCGTACCGAACTGGGTGCAGGAGATCTCGACCGGCGTGATCATCGTCGTGGCCGTCGGCATCGACCGCCTGAGGCGGCGTTGAGGAGCCGGTGAACCCGAGCATCGACCTGTTCGGCAAGACGGTGCTGCCGCGGGCGCCGAGCCACCGCGCCGTGCGGCGCCTCCACGAGCTCCTCACGGCGCTCGAGCCCGGACCCGAGCTCGCTCGCGACGTCGAGCGTTTGGTGGCTGTTTCCGGCTTCGTTCGCGGCGGGCCGTCCATTCCCGAGCCCGAAGGCTCGGAGCCCGGTGAGCGGCAGCCGGTGCTGCGGCTGCGCCTGCTCGTGAACGCGCTCGAGGCGTTTCCGGAGCTCGCTGCTCGTTGCTCCGCGTTGCTCGGCTCCGTGCTCGTGCGTTGCTCGGGGCTCGCTCTTTTGGCGCGCACGGGCGTGCCGGCCGACCGCGGCCTCTTCGGCGAGACGATGGATCGCCTCTCGCGTCGCTTCTTGCCCGAGCCGATCGAGGTGCACGACCTCGCCGAGCTCGTGGGACGCATGTTCCCGTCGCGGAGCGATCTGACGTGGCTCGCCGGCGTTCCGCCGAGCTTGAGCGCGCGGTTCGGCGCGGCGGTCGTGACGGCAGGTGTGACCGGCGGAAACCCATGGGTGCCGCTCGCACGCCATGCGGAAGACGCGCTCGCGCTGATTGCAACGCGCGTGGCCGGCGTGGGCCTGTACGACGCGATCCGCGTGCGGAGCCCTGTGGTTCCGCTGCGTGGCTCGCCTTTTTTTCAGCTGTCGGAGGCCACGACGCGGCTGCTCGCCGAGCTCTCGGCGGAGAACCCGCCGGGCATCGCGCAAGGGGCCGCGGACTGCCAGACGCTCGTCGCGCGCTGTCACGATACGGTCGCCGCGGTCACGGCCAATCTCGAGCAGTCTGGCGTCAGCATCGACGTCGTCTATCGCCTCGAGCTCATCACGAAGAACCTCGAGCGCTACGCGGCGCTCCTCGAGCGGCTCAGCGACATCGACCCGACCGCGCGGGCCGACGGCGCGCGGCGCCTGCTCGTGCGGCTCCTCGAGGCGCGTCGCAAGGAGCGCGAGCTCGGAGCGATCGTCGTCAGCAACCTGCATCTCCTCGCGCGCAAGATCATCGAACGCGCGGGCGAGACCGGCGAACACTACATCACGAGCACGCGCCGCGAGTACGTGAAGATGTTCTTTTCCGCGGGCGGCGGCGGCGTGCTCACGGCCGGCACGGCCGCGCTGAAATTCCTGATTTCGGCGGCGCATGTCGCGCCGTTCGTCGAGGGTTTTCTCGCGTCCTCGAACTACGCCGTGACGTTCGTCGCGATGCAGCTCCTCGGCTTCACGCTTGCGACCAAGCAGCCGTCGATGACAGCGGCGGCGCTCGCGAGCTCGATGCACGTCTCCGCCGGACAGCGCGATCTCTCCGGGCTCGTCACGATGACGGCGCGCATCACGCGCTCGCAGCTCGCGGCCGCCGCCGGCAACATCAGCGCCGTCATCCCGACCGCCCTCGCCTTCAACGCGTACTACCAGCACAAAACCGGACACCCCTTCCTCGACGAGGAAGGCGCCGAGCACATGCTCGCGTCGCTGCACCCGACGCACAGCGGCACCATCTTCTTCGCCGCGCTCACCGGCGTGCTCTTGTGGCTCTCGAGCGTCGCGGCGGGCTGGCTCGAGAACTGGGCCGTCTACCGGCGCTTGCCCGAAGCGATCGCCCAGCACCGCCTCGGGCGTTACGTCGGGCGCCGCACGACGGCTTGGGCGTCACGGGTTTTCGTGCACAACGTCTCGGGCTTCGGCGGCAACGTCGCAGCGGGTTTCCTGCTCGGGATGACGCCCGTGATCGGGAAATTCTTGGGCCTACCGCTCGAGGTACGACACGTGACGCTCTCGACCGGAGCGCTGGCGCTCGCGGCCGCGCAGCACGGCATCGGCGTGCTGCGCGAGCCGGCGTTTCACGCGGCCGTGCTCGGCATCGGCGTGGTGTTCTTGATGAACCTGACGGTGAGCTTCAACCTCGCGCTCGCCGTCGCGCTCCGCGCGCGCGAGGTCTCGTGGCGCGATCGCGTGCCCATGCTGGTTTCCATCTTCATCACGCTCGCGCGCTCGCCGCTCCAGTTCTTTTTCCCGCCGCAGAACGCGGGCGAGCCCGTGCACGGTCCCGTCACGTCGCGTCCGCCGAACGTAGAGCAGCGTTAGCGGTCACGCACGTCGCCCTCCGCTGCCCGCCATTCCGGCGCGCCCGGCGTGGTCCGAAGCGTCATCGTCGTCGTCGTCGCCGCCGCACGCAACGACAGCGAGCGCGACCGTCACCGGCGCCGCAAGAAGTTTCAAGCCGGTCATAGGTGTCGCGCCTGGGTAAAACCGCAGACACGGACACCATCGCGAAGAATATGCCTACATGGCTTCCTGGGTACGCGTTCCGAAACTTGCTCGGACAGTAGGTGGTGGTAGCGTTAGCGAGTGGCGAGGAGGCCTCGGTGAAACAGGGCGCTCAGTGGCTCGTGCTTGGCGTCGTTAGCTCGGCGATGCTGTTGACGTTCTGCGGGGGACAGAGCGAAGACGGCGAGAGCTCGTCGGGGGGAAGCGCGAATCGGGCAGGAGTGAGCAATGGAGGTAGCGCACGCGCGGGCTCGGGAGGCTCAGCCGGAGGCGCCGGACGGGCGGGCGTCGGGGCGTTTGGCGGCACCGACACGGCCGGATGCCACCCCGGCGTTTGCGGCGGGCCGTGCGGCCCCTGTGCCGTGGGCGGCGCAGGTAACGGAGGAGCAGGCAACGGGGGCGCGGGCTTCAGCGGCGCAGGCGTCGGCGGCGGCTGCAACACCGACACCTGCCCTTGCCTTCCGGGCACGTGCCGCGTTCCCGGCTCCGTTCTATGCGAGCCGTGTGGTGGGGCTGGCTTCGCAGGCGCCGGCTTTGGAGGCATCGGCGGTGGCGCAGGCCAAGGCGGCGCAGGGCAAAGCGGCCAAAGCGGCGCGGGTTTCGGCGCAACCTGCGCTGGCGCTACGTGCGGCTGCGCCCCCGGCGTCTGCGGCGGAGTGTGCGGTCCCTGCCCGGAAGGTGGAGCGGCCAATGACGGCGGCGCTTCCGCAAGCCTCGATTGGATCCCCCCGAGTCGCAACGCGGCGACCGCGTCGCCGAGCGTGCGTGGCTGTTACACCGCGAACGCGTCGGAGGGCGATCCGTGCCTGCCGCCTGACGGAGCGATCGTCGGATGGCTGAGCGAGCTGCCGCCAGGGTGCGACGCGCAGGTGAAGGGCGGGCCCTTCTCCGCCGTGGATGAGCGCGGGCTGCTTTGCTGCTATTCGGTCGAATGCCTTGGCGAGCGCTCAGTCTCGATGGCGCGTTGACGGCCTGACGCTGACCGCGGTGGCGGGCGCCATCGCTATCGGCGTCACGGTGAACCAGCACGAGCCCATCGCCGATTGGGCATTCTTTCATTACGCGCGCGCCGCGCTCTCCGCGCTCCTCTTCGTCGTGGCGTGCCTCGCGGCGGGCAATCGGTTGACGCGCTGGCTTCTCCCGCGCGCGCTGCCACTCGCCGAGCGCGCCACGATCGCCTTCGCGACCGGCGTCGTGGCGTTCTATCTGGCGTTCTCGGCGCTCGGCTTCCTCGGTCTTTTGGGCTGGTTCACGGCTGCGGCCACGCCCGTCGTGCTCGTCCTCGCTGGGGCCTCGGACCTCGCGACGCTCGCGCAACGCGTGCGGCGTCACGTCGTCGCACACCGCCTGCAACCGAAGCTTGGCTGGTTTGGCGTCTTGGTCCTCGGCTTCGGTCTTTGGGGCATCGCGCACGTCTGGTTTCCGATCCTCACGCCGCAGAACGCGTCGTACGACGCGCGCTCCTACCACTTGCCGATCGCCGAGCATTACCTCGCGCGCGGCGGCATCGTGGCGTTCGACGAAGGCTGGGTGAAGGGCGCGTTTCCGCAGCTTGCGAGCCTGCTCTACACGTGGGCCTTTGCGCTGCCGAAGACGCTCTTCGACCGCATGGAGACTGCCGCGCATCTGGAGCTCGCGATCGTTCTGATGACTTTGGTCGGTGTCTCGGCGGTGACACGCCGCGTGCTGGGCCGGCGCGCGCCGCTGGCGTGGGCGGCGTTGTTCTTGTTTTCCGGCGTCTTTTGTTACGATTCGGGGCTCGTGCTCGGGGCGGACCACGTCGCGGCGCTCTTTGCCCCGCCGCTCTTCCTGCTCACGCTCCGCTACGCGGAACGACCGGATCGCGGTGCCGGCGTGCTGCTCGGCGGACTGCTCGCGGGCGCGCTCAGCACCAAGCTCACGGCCGCGATCCTGTGCGTCGTTCCGAGCGGCGTGATCGCGTTCAAGACCGTCACGGAGATGGTGAAAGCGCGTCGCCTCGCGAGCCTCGCGCCGCCCGCGTGCGCAACGGCAAGCGTCATCCTGCTGACCGCACCCGTCTGGCTCCGCAACGCGCTCTTCTACGGTGACCCGCTCTATCCGATGCTGAGGCACGTCTTGCCCGCGCACCCTTGGTCGCCGGCCGCCGAAGCGGCGTACCTCGGTAACTTCGACTTACGGCGGCCGCCCGTTGCGCTCGAGAGTGCGTGGGAAACCCTGAAGACGCTGCTCAGCATCGGCTTCGTTCCCCACGATTTTGCCGTTTATCACGGCGATGTGCCGGTGTTCGGCTTCCTCTTCGCGGCCACGGCACCGATGCTGTTGTTCCTCGGCAAACGACCGCGCCTGCACCTTCTGTTCGCGAGCGTGTACGCCGGCGTCGCGCTCTGGTTTTGGATCCACCAGTACGATCGCTACCTTCAAGCCCTCGTGCCATGGATGGCGTCCGGGACTGCAGCGGTGCTCACGCTCGCGTGGGAGCGCGGCGCGCTGGTTCGTCTCGCGCTCGTGCCGCTGGTCGGGTTGCAGGTGCTGTGGGGCGGGAGCGTGCCGTTCATGGCGACGCACCGGGCGGCGGGCGGGGCGATCGAAACCACCGTGATCGATTTCTTGGGGAGCGGCTTCGGTCGCGGCAAGCCGGATCGGTTCGTCGCCGTGAAGGACTTCGAAGAGCTCGGCAAGGCGATCCCGGCTGGCGCCAAAGTGCTCGTCCACGAGGAGCGCCTGCACCTCGGGCTCGCGGCAGCTACGGCGCAGGACTTTCCGGGCGATCAGGGCCTTTTTTATTGGGGGGAGGCCGGTGCGCGCACCCCGGCCGAGATCTGGCGCGTGCTCCGCGCCCACGGCGTCACGCACGTCGTGTGGGCGGATCGTCTGAACCACGGCGCCGATAGCGTGGCCGGCGCGCTCGTGTTCCTCGACTTTGCGGACCGCTTCACGCGGCGGCTCGGTCGCTTCGGCGGGTTCGTGCTTGGCGCGCTGCCGGAGGTGTCGCCGCCGGACGAGCCGCCGGCTCTCGTCGGCTACTACCCGTGCCCGGGCGAGGCTGGCCTGCCGCATCTTACGGACGGTCTCTACGCTCTCGATGCCTTGGCTAGCGGAGACACACGCCGCCAGACAGCTGCTCTGCCGGACGCATCACTCGACGCGAGCCTCGAGCGCGCGAAGTTCCTCGTGTACGACGCACGCTGCCACGGCCCGCTATCGGATGGCGCCCGCGCGCGGTTCACGCTGTTCGCGGCGCGAGGTCAAACCATGCTGTTGGCCGCAAGAGCTCAGCAGCCGCCGAAAGCGCAGTGAATTCTTGCTTGTCACATCGTTGGTTCGGCGTGGGCTTTCGCTTTGACGGCGGAAGCGTGAGCGCCAGCGAGCTCGACGTACAGGTTGCTGACGCACCCGCTCCCTTCGTACGGCGTGAAGTACGCGTAGAGGCCCGCAAGCTTCGTCCACGTGAGCTCGGTGCCTTCGACGGTGGCGGTGCCTGTCGGAACGGTGACGCTGACGCCGTTTGCGAAGCCGGTCCCGTACGTTTGGTACGAGCAGCGAAAGTGCTGAGACACGTCGGCCGGGCCGTATTTGCGCCGTAGCTCCGCCGGCGCCTTAGCGAGTGAGCCCGCATCGGGTGAAAGCTGGATGCTGGCGCCCACGGCGACGCCCCCGACCACGAGCACGCTGACCGAGCACGAGTCAACCCAGCTCGGGCAGCTTTCGCTCGCCAGCGCGACGTTCAACGTTTGCTGCCCTGGCAGCACGGCGTCCCCAGAGAACCTCTGGCTCGCTGCGGCCATCCCCAAGATGCCGTTGGCCATGCCGTTCGTTCCACCGGTCATCTCGCCCGCGCCAACTACGCAGGTTCGTGACGTGCCGCGAGGTCCGCTCGTCTTCCCGATGAGCGTTTCGGCCATGGACCCCATGACGCGGTGCGAGGTCTCTTCGGCGTCGCATTTCGGCAGCGCGACCGGCTTTCCGAATTCCAGCCCGAAAAAAGTCAGATCGACGTGGCCGCGTTGAGCCTTGCTGACGTCCGCCTTGACCCATTGCGGAATTGCGGCGTCCGCTGCCTTTGCCGCAGCGGCTGCCGCGGCAGCGTCTCGGCTCGCCTGCTCCGCCTGCTGTTGGCGTCTCAAACTCGGAGCCTCGAGGTCCTTGAACCAGGAGGTCGACATGTACGCTCTTGCAGTCTGCGGTTCGACGAGCTTGGACAGAACCTCGCGTTGAAAGTCGGGCTTCAAGACGTAGGGATTCCGAGGGCCGTTCGTGGGGCGATCGGGGCTCGCCTTGTCGTACTCGTGCATCTTGCTTACCGCTGCTGGCGGCCACGTGCCGAATCCAGCGAGCTCGCTCGTCAGCTGCTTCAAGACGGCGAAAGCAGCTTGTTGTTGCAGCGCCGTATCCGCGGGGGTTGCACCGTGCATCGCGGCACGCACCTTCGCTTCACCAGGAAGCCGGGCGGCCCAATTCGCCGGTGGAAGCACCTTCGACGTCGACTTGCCCTCGTTGGGTCGCGAGGTAGCCGGGCCAGGCGCGGACGGCGGCTGCGTTGCGCCCTTCTTTTGGTCACACTGGCGTTGGAAAGCGGCTGCATCTTGCGCCTTGCCGGCCCCTTTTAACGCCCGCGCCTGAATGCACTCTATCGGCTCGCTCAATTGCGCCATCTGCTGCGCCGCGGCGGGAGCGGACAACGCACAGAGTGCTGCCGCGAGCCTTTGCCCCCCGATCGACCAAGATTTTTCGCGCATCGCTCGTCCTTCCGTTGAGCTCGCGCGGATACACCAGAACGCGAGCGGCAGCGAGGCGACTACAGCCTCCGAACCGCGTCACGGACTTTCCTCTCGCGAACAACAGGCGGTGATACGCGCACGGGACGAGATGCTCCCCACTCACTAATGGTTCCGGAGCGTGTCCCCGAGCGCCGCGCGCGCCCCGACAATATGGGCTCACGCGGCGCCGAGCACCCGAACCTTGAAGCCGAGCTCGAGGCTCAGCGCGACCATCTCGCCGAAGACGTCGCCGTACGCGACGGCGACGTGGTTCGACTGGTAGTGCGCCATCAGCGCGTCGCGTCCCACGCCCAGGTCGGCCGCCATGAACGGCCACTCGCGCGTCGTTCCCTCCCACCACGCGTCACGCGTCGCGGGCGGCAGCTTCACGACCTCGCCCTTGCCGACGTCCATCCAGAGCACGTCGTCCTTGATGTAGGCGCGCGCCCACGTCATCGCGCCGGGCAGGCTCTCGCCCGCGAAGGTGCCGCCCGGCGTCGGGAAGTAGAGCGCGGGCTGGCGGTAGCTGTGCGCGCCCTCGAGCGTCGAAGGGTCGTGGTTGAACGCGTAGGCGCCGCAGGAGCCGGAATTGAGCAAAACCCAGAGAAAACGGCCGTCGTGCTCCGCGCCCCAGCGCACGTCGTGGAACATGACGGCTTCGTGCAGGCCCTTGTCCTTGAGCAGGCGCTTGAGCATTTCCATCGGTATGACGTTGCCCTGGTCGGCTTCGGTCGCGGTCGCGATGGGCGCGCCGTTCGACTCCGGGCGACACGCGGAGTTGAACAAGCCTTCGGCGAGATCGGACGGGGGCCGCAGCGGGATCAAGCCGAGCTGGTACTGCCAGCCGAGGCAGTCACCGCCGTACTCGCCGAGCAGATCGAGCACGGCGAGGTAGTCGCGGAGTTGCTCGCGCGTGGCGCGCTCGTCGAAGTCCGTCGCCGTGCCCTCGCCCCAGTGGAAGATGAGGCCGCGATCCTTCACGAACGCGAACGCGTCGGCGATGCGCTTGTCGCTGATGCCTTTGCCGCGATCGATGATCCACGCCTGGTCGATCTTGTGCTCGCCGAACGAGTAGGGCGCGAGCATGCGCGGGCCGAAATAGCCGTTGATCATGCCCATCGATGTGTCCCCGAGCATCAGGATCAGCGGATGGCGGCGGCGAATGTCCGCGGCAACGCGCTTCGCGCGCGCGGAGGCTTCGGCCGACACGGGCGCGTGGTAGCTGATGCCCGTCTCGGAGCGGGCGATCGCGCCCGTGCGGCACCACTCGTCGAGCTCGGCCATGAAGGTCGCGTCGGAGCTCATGTCGCTCGCCGTCGTCCAGATGCGCGAGTGCTTGCGCTTGAGGCTCGTGAGGCAGGCGCCCGTGTTGAGCAACCCGACGAGCCCCGGCCAGCGTCCGGAAAAGTTCGAGGCGAGGAGCAGCGGGTTGTCCTTGCCCACGACGCCTTCCGTCGTGTGCGGGCCGTAGACCCAGTGCACGAACACGCCGACGATCGGATCGTCGATGGGGCCGAGCTTGTCGCGCCCCTCGTGCGGCTTGCTCAGGAAGCCGGGCACGCGATACGGCTCGCGCCCGAGCTTTTTGAGCGCGCGCTCGAGCTCGACCGTGGCTGCTTCGATGTTCGGCAGCGCGAGCTCGTTCGGCTTCGCGCGCCCGTCTCCCGGCCAATAGAGGGCGATCTTCTTGCTCATGGGATAGCTTCTCCGCCTTTTTCGACGTTTTCCTGGGTGTAGAGGCGCGTGCCGAGCGTGACGCGGTGGGGCGGCTTCCTCCCCGCGAGCAGCTCGAGGCCGAGCGTGATCGCTTCGGCGCCGCCCGTCGGGTACGCGAACGTCGCGTCGAGGATGCCTTCCTTGACGTAGCGCACGCCCTCTTGCGGCAGCGCGTCGATGCCGACGAACTTCATCTCGCGCTCGCGACCCGCAGCCTTCGCGGCGAGGTAGGCGCCGTGCGCGCCGGGATCGTTGTGCGCATAGACGAGGTCGAGCTTCTTGTGCGCGGCGAGCGCCGACTCCATCTCGCGGCGCGCGTTCGGCTCGAGCCACGCCATATCGGCTTCGAATACGACCTCGAGCCCGGGCGCGTTCGCGGCGGCGAGCCCTTCGCGGAAGCCGCTGTGCCGATCGCGACCCGGCGTCGAGGTCATCAGACCTTCGAGCTCGACGATCGTGCCTTTGCCGCCCAAAAGCTTGGCGACGAGCTTGCCGGCCTCGGCGCCGATCTTCTTGTTGTCAGCGCCGATGAAGGTCGAAAACGCTTCGCCCTCGACCGACCGATCGAGGACGATCACGGGGATATTGCGCTCGAACACCTCGCGCACGGGCTTGGTGAGGGGCGCCGCTTCCTTGGGTGAGATGATCAGGAGATCGATGTGCTGGGCGGCGAGCTCCTCGACCTGAGCGCGCTGGCGGAGCGAGTCGTTCTGCGCGTCCTTCATCACGAGCTTGAGGTTCGGATGCTCGGCGGCGGCGTGCTCGATGTCGGCGTTCATCTGGACGCGCCAGGGCTCGCCCAGATTGCACTGGCTCACCCCCACGAGGTACGTGCGCGGGCCGGCGCTCGCCGATGCGGCAGGCGCCCCCGCCGGTGGTGGCGGGCTCGCCTTCTTCTGACAGCCGAGCACGGCAAG
>DASUGE010000488.1:0-10981 GCA_036274215.1 Polyangiaceae bacterium
AGCGCACTCCGTCGGCGAGCACACCGGCGGCCGGACGCGGCGCCTTGAGCCCGAGCATGCCGCAGAAATCCGGCAGCATCGCTCCGAGCACGAACTCCGGGCTCGCGCGGAATTGCCCCGCGATCGCGGCATGGCCGAAGAAGTTCATGCTAGAGGCAGCAATTCCGGAGGAAATTGCGAGACCCGGACAGTAGCATGCGAGGCGCTGGCGCGAGATCATGACGTACGAGGTGCGCCCCGCGTCGGTCGTTCGGCGCCGAAAGCTGACCGCGCGCGTCAGCGAGCTAACGCTCGAAGTGCGCGGAGAGCCGGCGTTTCGCTGGCACGCCGGACAGCACCTCGCGATCCACCTTCCGGGGGGCGTTCCGACCCACGACGGTCCGCTCTGGTACTCGATCGCCTCGGCATGGGACGGAAACGCGCCGCCCGTCTTGAGGCTCGCGATCGGTTCCGGCACGGGCGGCGATCTGCTCGCGAAGGTGCGCGAGGGTGACGAGCTCGGTATCAGCGGTCCGTACGGTGCCTTCGCGTTGCCGCCGGCGCCCGCCGTACTGCTCGTCGGGGCCGGCACCGGGGTAGCGCCGTTGCGCGCGTTCGCGGAGGAAGCGCTCGCTCGTGCCGGCGACGTGAAAGTCGCGCTCCTCGTTGGAGCGCGAACGCGGGACGACTTGCTCTGGCACGACGAGCTCACGCTGTTCTCGGCGCACAACGAACGGTTTCGTTACGTGCCCGTGCTCAGTCGCTCGGAGACGGAATGGGCGGGGCTCGTCGGCTACGTGCAGCATCACCTCGCCGACGAAGTCGCACGGCTGCCGTCCGGTTTCGTGGTGCGCGCCTGCGGCTCACAAGCGATGGTCGCGGCGGTGCTCGAGCTGCTCGCGGGGCTCGGGGTCGCGCGCGAGCGCATCGAGACGCAGAGCTATTCCTAGCGGTCGTCCCAACCGGAAGAGGCGTTCTGGGTTTGAAGCGTTCTGCCGGCAATGAGTTCGTTGCTCAAGGAACCTAGGTCTCAGGCTTCGGCCGCGGCGAGGCGGCGCGCCGTACGGCGGCGGAGGGAGCGGATCGCGAATGCGAGCGGGAGCGCGAACAGGAGGGTGAGGGGAACGAGCACGCCGAGCGCGCGGATCGTCACCGTGACGATGCCGGCGCCGAGGTTCACGGAGTCGGAGGCGGCGTGCACGACGGAGCTCGAAAAATCGGAGAAGGACGCGCGCACGAGCGGGCGTGGCGGCGCGAGCGCGACCGAGATCGTGGAGAGCGCCGTCTGATGCTCGAGAAAGCGGCGGCGGCCCTCCATGCGCTCGATTTCCGTGCGAACTCCCGCCATTTCGCGCTGCACGTTGAGGGCGTCCTCGACCTTGCTCGCGCGCTTCAGGATCTCCAAAAACTGCGCTTCGAGCTCGCGCTGGACACGGATGCGCGCGTCGAGATCGATGGTCTCTTCGCTCACGTCTTCGGTCGTGATGCGCTCGCTGCCGGTGCCCGTGCCGAGACGCCGCAAGCCTTCGAGCGCGGAGCTGAAATGCGCGGCGGGCACGCGCAGCGTCAAGGTGACGGCCCCTTCACCGCGCGCCTCCTCCCCCGAGACGGCTTGACGCTCGGTGCTCGCGACGAACCCACCCTCGTGCTCGGCGATGCGCGACGCCGCAGCCTGCGCGTCGCCGAGATTCTTCACCTCGAGCTCGAGTGACGCTTTCTTGACGATGCGGCGCACCTCGTCGCTCGCCGGTTTGCCGTCCGACTGCGCGACGGCCGCCGCGCGGGCGGGAGAAGCGGCGCTCGCGAGAGGCGCGGGTTTGGCCGCCGCGGAACCCGAGCCGGGTGCAGATTTGCGGAGGGCGCAGCCCCCCATGACGAGGGCCACGACGACGAGCGAGCTTGCGAGCGGCCGGCGAGAGAGTCCCATCTTGTCCTACCTTTCCCTCGAGAACGCGCGACCGCGTTGGCGCTTACACCGTTGCTCGGGTTAGCCTGAGGGTTGCGCGTTTTGTCCATGCAGTTCCGACGCAGGGAAGCCTTGAAGCTCGGCTTCACGGGCCTGGTTTCGGCCGGGTGCTCGCGCTCGCCCTCGCCGCGCCTGGCCGGGGCGGCGCCTCGCCGCGCCGAGGTCGCGAGCAGCCTCGCTCTCGCCCCGGGCGAGGTCGGCGTCGAGGTCAGCCCGCCGCCCGGAACCTTCACCCTCGCCTTCGGCTCCTGCAGCAGGCCGAACCTCGCGCAGCCGCTCTGGAGCGACGTGAGGAACCTCGCGCCCGACGCCTGGGCGTGGCTCGGCGATATCGTTTACGCCGACACGGAGAACGTCGAGCGCACCCGGGCGCTCTATCGTGCCCAGGCCGCGCGTTCCGACTACGCCGCCGTCGTCGCGCAGATGCAGGTCGTCGGCATTTGGGACGATCACGATCTCGGAAAGAACGACATCGGCGCGGAGTACCCGAAGTTGCCCGAGAGCCAAGCCGCGCTGCTCGACTTTCTGGGCGAGCCGCCCGACAGCCCGCGGCGGGGGCGGCTCGGCACCTACGCGAGCTACGATTTCGGCGAGGGTGCGAAGAGCGTGAAGCTCGTCCTGCTCGACGCCCGCTATCACCGCGATCTCCCGAGCGCGCGCGGCGATACGCTCGGTGAAGCGCAGTGGACGTGGCTCGAGCGCGAGCTCTCGACGTCCACGGCGCGCGTCAACATCGTTGCTTCCGGCTACCAGGTCCTCCCGATCGACCACTCGAACGAGAAATGGGGCAATTTCCCCGCCGCACGCGCGCGCTTGCTCGACCTCGTCGCTCGCACTCGTGTCCAAGGTCTCGTCCTTTTGAGCGGCGATCGCCATTTCGCCGAGCTCTCGCGCCTCGAATCCCACGACCTCCACTACCCGCTCCACGAGCTCACCTCGAGCGGCCTCACGCACGCCTACGACTCCGCCGACGAGCCCAACCGCTTCCGCATCGGCTCGCTCTACCCGCACCGAAACTTCGGCGCGGTTCGCATCGACTGGGACACGGGTGAGCTCGCGCTCGAAGCGCGTGAGAAGGGCGGGCGCGTCGTCGTGGGTACGACGGTGCGCCTCTCTGCCCTGGCCGTTTGAACGCGTGCTTCGCGCGAGGTCGTACGTGTCCATGACAGACGAACGGCTCGGCGTGATGTCAGTTCGTGCCGTGGTAGATGCCGTAGCCGGTGCCTACGTAGAGGTTCGTGGGCGTGTCGCCCCAGATCCCGCTGCAGTTCAGCACCCTACTCGTAGAAGGATCGATGCGCTCGGGTTCCGACCAGTTGCCGGCCCCGTTCGAGCGCATGAACATCCCATCCGCGCTGCACGCGTACGCGGCTTCGGGCCCGATCGTCCAGACGGCGGTGATCTGCTCCCGCTCCATCGTCAATTCCGGAGTCCAGACGCCGTCACCCCGTGAGAAGTACACGGTGGTGCTGGCTGCCGCGTAAAGATGGTTCGCGTCGGCGCCCCACAAGTCGTTGATGGTGCTTTTCGGACTTCCGCTTTGGGGAACCCACGTGCCGCTGCCGTCCGAGTGATAGATGGTGGGCGTGTTGGTGAAAGCGCCACCGAGGTAGAGGTCCGTGGCCGAGCTTCCCCAAACCCTGAATGTGATCGTCGAACTGGGAGCAACGCCGTTGACCTTCCACGAGCCCGAGCCGTCGCTCTCCATAAGACCGTTGCCGGCCACCGCGAAGACCCGGCTCGGGCCAGCGCCCCACACGTCGCGGAACGTGGTCCCGGAGGTGACACCCTGGTGCTCCCACATGCCGTCGCCCGCTGAATGGAGAACGAAGTTCGAGTCGGCCGTGACATACACATCCTCGGGCCCGCTACTCCAAACGCCGGTCAGTATCGCTCCGGTGTCGGGGAATTGCTCGCTCCACGTGCCGTCGCCGGTCGAGTGAAGGATCATGCCGCCGTCCCCGACGGCGTAGAGATCATTCGGCCCGCTACCCCAGAGCGCACGCACAATCAGCGTTGGGCTGCGCTCGTGGGTCCAGGTTAGGGCAGGGGGTAAAGGCACGTCCACCGGCGAGGCTCCTTCGCCACCTCCGCCGGCCGCGCCCCCCGGCGTGTCGTTGCCGGTTCCGCCCGTCGCACCCGTTTCCCCGCCGCGCCCGCCGTTGGACGAGCCGCCGTCCGCATTTCCCGAAGCACCGAGACCACCCTTGCCGTCCTTGCCGCTACCGCCGCCCATTCCGCCCGACTGGCTCATCGCGCCCGCCGAGGGCCCTTTTCCCGCCGTGGCGTCACCTCCTGTGCCCGTGCGACCTCCCGCGCCAGACGACCCCGACCTCTCTTTTGCGTCATCGGATGATGACTGACAAGCGACGAGCCACTGACTGGCTGATGCGAAGACTATCAGCGTCAGCGCTCCCCGAAGCATCGCGCCCATCCTAGCACCGGCGGCGGCTTGGCGCCTCGCTCGTTGCTGGCCGTCGTCTCTTCAGCGCGACGGGTCCCTTAGAGCCCGATTCCGATAACCGACCGCAGCCACACATTGCCCCACGGCTCCCCGGCTTCGAGCGTGTGGTTCAAGTTGCTCACGCGGAAGTAGAAGCCGTTCGTCCACCACACGCGGCCGAATTGGAGCAGCATCGTCGGTCCGAGGTACGAGTGCGGCTTGAGCCCGAAGGGCAGGGGATCTGGCGCGTTTTCCTCGGGAAATTCCGCGCTCAGCCAGTACTCCATGCCCGGCTGGATCCAGGCAGCGGGCTCGAAGGTGAGGCCCGCGGACGGGTTCAAGACGATGTCGTGGTGCCCGTCGAAGTAAAATTCGCGCTCGGCGGAGAGGTTCGCAATCAGGCGCGCGATGCCGAAGCGCCGCTGCACGATGACCTTGGCCTCGAGCTCGATCTCGCGCTCGTTCTCGGCGAGCTCCCCGTATAGCGAGACGTCGACCGGCCACTCGCCCGTGGGGGCGAGCTGGTACCGGAGGCGCTGCTTCAAGCCGTTGCCGTTCATCGGGCGCGGCGTGTTCGTGAAGTCGGCGGGCGCGGCCGGCGCGAGCGTCAGGTACAGGCCGAGCTCGAGCCGGTCGCTGATGCCGTGCTCGATCTCCGTCGTGAAGGAGGTGAGGCCGTACCAGGCGAGATCGCCGCTCGGGATCGCTTGTGCGCGCGTCGGCGTGTAGTCGACGAACTGCTCGATTTCGGTCTCGCCCTTACCGAGCTGCTCGTGCTGATACGTGAAAGGCAGGGGCCGCGGGTTCGCGCGCGCAGGTTCTGCACGTGCGAGCAGCACCAGGGTGGCGGATAGAGCAATGGCGATTGCGTGAGGATGACGCATGATGAAAGTCGCTTGAATTGGGCTGGTTAGAAGTTCGTGAGCGCGAGCTCTTTGGCACAGACGCCGTCGTTGCCGCAGTCGAAATGGCAGGTGTTGCAGCCGTTGCTCGAGTCGCCGCCGTAGGACTCGCCGTCCGGCGGACCGAAGCCGTGCCAGACGATGTTCACGCGGTCCGTCCCGTCGTCGATGTTCTCGAGCTCGAACCACTCCCAGCCGGGGAGGCCATTGTTGTAGCCACCACCGCGCTTCACCATCGCGAAGATCTCGTGCGGGATCGTGCCACCGGTCGCTTCCTTCACGATGATGGTGCGAACCGGAAACTCGGTGAGGCCGCTCGGCGGGGCGTGATTGACGTATTCCATGACGGTGCTGCCGTCGTGGATGCCCGCGAGCTCGGCGCCGCCGGTCACGTCGAACGCCTCCCAAGAGTGGTAGCCCTTGAAGTCCTTGGCGAACGCCAAAAAGACCTTACTGTCGGCGCCACCGTCGGCGTTGTCGGCTGGGCCGCCACCGCTGCACGCCGTGAGGACGACCGCGGCGGCGGCGCACGCGTACGCGAGACCCCTCGGAGCTCGTGGGCGCTTCATTCCTCGACGAATTCTTCGAAGCCGAGCTTCGCGGCCGCGCGATTCATGCCGTCGACCGCCGAGCCCGCGACGTTCGGATCGACCGAGCCCTGCACGGCCGTGTAGAGCTCGCCGAACGGCGTCGCGAGGTCCTTCTCGGACGGCTTCTCCGAACTCCAGTCGTCGGGCGGTTGCGGGATCGCGTCGCCCGTGACCGCGGAATATGCAGCGTCGAGCGAATCGAACGCGGCCTGCACGTCGTCGTCGATCGCGATGCCGCCGTCTTTCGAGTGCAGCCACGGCCGGAACAAGTCGTAGATCTTGATGGTCCCGGCGAGGTTGTCGCGAATGTCGGCCATCGTGCGCTGCGCGTAGCGTGACTCTTCCTCTTCGCTCGCGGCCTTGCTCACCTTCTCGCGTTGCTCGTTCATGAGCGAGATGAGCCCGCCGTAGGCGCCGTCGAGGTCGATGTCCTGCGGCGTCCATTCGTTCTCGAGGCGCGCGGTGTCGGCGACGAGCGTCGCGCAGAGCTCCTGCTTGAAATCGAGCGCTTCCTCGTCCGTTTCCGGCCAGGCCGCCGCCTTGTAACCGGGGAGCGACGACTCGAGCGTGACGACCGACTTCGGCGTGCTGTCCACGAACAGGATGCGCTCGATGGCGTGCATGCCCGTGACGCCTTCGCCGTCGAATAGGTTCTGGTCGCCCTCCTCGCCGAGATCGGCGAGGAAGTCGTCGTAGCGGGCGTCGATGGCACCGTCGATGTGGGGGAAGAGCGGCGCGAGCGCGCCCTCCGTCCGCTCGTAGGCGGCGCGCGCGTCGAGCCAAGCTTGCGTCATGCCTGCGATGGCGTCGGCGTCCGCGTCGACGTCCCAAGCGTGCTCGGGCGCGGCTTTGCCGATCCGGATCGCCGCCTGATGCAAAGCCTTGATGTCGGCGAGCAGGCTGTCGTGCATGCCCCGCGTCACTTCGTGCTCGTATTGAGCGTCGGTCTTCGGTCCCGCATCGTCGGAGGAGCAGCCGGCGAGGGGCAGGGCGAAGGCGACCAACAGCTGGGCTTTACTAAGTAGTTTTTCGTACATTTCCCGTTCTCAGAGTCCGTGGACGAACGTGACGAGCGTCGCCTGATCGGCGGCGTCGAGCGCTTCGAAGGCGTCGACGGCCGGGTTCGCTTCCGAGCCCAGGCCGCGATGCATCGTGATGGCCTCCTCCACCGTCTTGGCGCGCCCGTCGTGGAGGTAGGTGCGGTTGAAGCGCAGGCCGATGAGCGGGGCCGTGCGCCAGTCGAACGAGTTCGCCTGGCCGTCGATACCCGGGTCCGCAGGCAAGCCGTCGGCGAGGTCGTTCCCCATGCGGTGGAGCAGGAGATCGGTGTAGACGGGCGCGTCCATGTCGGCGAGCTCCGCCACCGGGTAGTCGGCGCGCGTCCGCAGCGACGGCACGTGACACGCCGAGCAGAGCGCCGCGTCGAACAGGGCCGCGCCGAGCTCGTCGGTCTTGCGCTCGGGAATCGCGAGCAGACGGATGTAGAGTGCCCGCAGGTTCACGCTGTCGAAAGAGACGTCGATGCCGGGCTTCGCGTCGTCGTCGAGGCCGTCGGGGTTCTTGAACTCGGTCGGGCGGAGCGGGCTCGTGATGCCCATGTCGCCCTGGAAGGCGTCGGCGGAGAAATCGTCGAGCGTCGGAACCCGTGCTTTCAGGCCGAAACGTCCGATCAGCGTGTCCCCGTGCCGGTGGTCGTGGAAGCGCTTGTCCTCGTTCTCGAAGGAGGCGTACTGGACGCGATTCACGCGCCCGTGGATGCCGTCGTCGCGTGCGGCCTGCTCGGCTTCGACGCGCTCGATCTCCTCGTCCATGATCGCTTCGAGGTAGCCGCGGCCGAGCACGGGGGGACCGAAGCGCGTCGTGACCTTGATGCGTGGATCGTCCTTGGGCGCGAGGATCGGCGTTTTGCCGCCGCCCGCGGTGAGGGGGTGCAAGGTGTGGCCGTAGTCGAGCTCGGATTGATCCTTGGCGGGCGTGACGCCGTCGTCGTCGACGACGGACATCTTCTGAACGAGGCCGGGTCCGCGGATGCCCTGCTCGTGACAGGAGGAGCACGCGGCGCGCGTATACAGGGGGCCGAGCCCGTCGGCTTCGCGGAGCGGCGTGCTGAACAGGAGGTCGCCGTCGTTGAAGTCGGCGAGCCACGGGCGAGCGAGACCGGCGATCGGGACGTCGAACGCGTCGACCTTCGTTCCGGTAGGCGTCGACTCGGACACCTCGGGTCCCGCCGGCGTGGAGCCGCACGCGACGAGCAGGAGGGCGGGGCTCAGCCGGGTGAAGCAGAAGAAGCGAAACGTCACGGCCCCTCCATACTGCAAATGAAAGTGACTATCAATTTCAAAGAGCGGGGCGTATGACGGCCGTCAGCGCGACTGCGCTGAATGGCCAATGGTTACGCTTGGTTAACTCGCTAGGCTCGGGGCCTTGGCCGGGGTGCCGGCGGCCTTGCGAGGGCCGACGGGTCGTACGACCAGGGTCCCTTTCCCCTTCACGTCGAGCGCGACGCTCGCCCCGAGCTCGTGCGATGCGAGAAGCTCCCCGGCGATTTCCGCCGTCACCAACGTCTGCCCCGGCAGCGCCGCGCTCTCCAAGCGGCTCGCGACGTTCACCGCATCGCCCCACAGATCGTAAAGCAGGCGATCGCGGCCGAGCACGCCGGACATCGCCTCACCGCGGGCGATGCCGATGCGCAGCGAGAGGCCACGCCCGGCGCGCTCGGAGATCTCCGCGACCGCATGGTGCATGCCGAGCGCCGCGTCCGCGGCAGCCACGACGTCCCCGCTGCCGGGCTTGGCGATGCCCGCGACCGCTAGGTAGCCGTCACCGACCGTCTTGATCTTTTCGAGGCCCTCGCGCTGAACGACGGCGTCGAAGCGCGAGAACAGCTCGTCGAGCAGCACGACGAGCTCGGGCGGCGGCAGCGACGAGGCGAGCTGCGTGAAGCGGCAGAGGTCCGCCCAGAGAATGACGAGCCCCGAATGCGCGTCGGCGATCGGCGTTTCGCCCCGTTGCAGTCGCTCGACGATGCGTGCCGGCAGCGCCGAGCGCAAAAGCTGCTCGGTTTTGGCCCGCTCCTGCTCGAGTCGCGCATTCGTCGTGACGAGCTCGGCGTGCTGCTCGTCGATGGTGCGGCGCTGGGAATAGTCGCGCGCCTTCACGCCGTAGAGCATGCGCGAGAAGATCACGCACGTGAGCGCGAACCCCGCGCCGTTGACGCACTGGCTGAAGGCGAGCGACGTGCTGCCCGTGAACGCGATCTGCCCGGCGATGAACGCGGCGAGCCCCAGAGCGAACGCGACGAACGTTCGATTGCGCTCGAACGTCACGAACAAGGACGAGCCGAGGTTCACGATCAGGTAGATGGTGATGCCTGCGCCAATCAGCTGGTCGACGCCCGAGAGCGCCCCGCCCCACACCAAGATGAAGACGGTCATCGCGTAGGCGACGCGCGCCCTTTTCGGCCGGCTCGAGAGGAGGCGGAATAGCGCGAGCGCCGTGACGGTGCCGAGCAGCATCGCGACATGGAGCTCGAGCAGGTGGCCTTGCCAGGCGCGCTCCGGGCTCCCGGCGGCCGCGGGCGCGCTCCAGAGATCGTGGGCGAGCAGGGGGAGGTGGACGGCCAGGAGCAGCCACGAAAAGCCGCGCAGGCGTACGACGGCCGCCTCCTCGAGCTCCTCCGTCAGGGTCGCGGCGGTCCCGGGCCGCGCGCGCACCCCGCTTGCAGAAACGAGGCGCTCGAGCGCCGTGGGGGCTCGGGCGGCCATGGCAGGGGCGAGCTTAGCGCTGCGCGCGGCGCGGACAATGGTACGGATCCCCGCATGAAGAGCCCCCTCTCCGGCGTCAGCGCCATGAGCCTGTACGTCCCGCCCTTTCGCGTGAACCTGAAGGAATGGTGTGATTGGACGGGCAACAGCTGGGAGAAGATCAGCGCCGTCGTGGGGCACAGCTTCCGCGTCCCCGGCCGTCACGAAAATGTCTACACGATGGCGGCGAACGCCGTGCTGCGCCTGATCCAGAAGAACGGCGTGGACCCGGCGCGCGTCGGGTTCCTCGGGCTCGGCACCGAATCGAGCACCGACAACGCGGCGGGCGCGGTGATCGTGCGCGGCATGGTCGACCGCGGGCTCGAGGTGCTCGGCATGCCGCGCCTGTCGCGCCGCCTCGAGGTGCCCGAGTTCAAGCACGCTTGTCTCGGCGGCGTTTACGCGCTGAAGAGCGCGCTGCGCTATGCGCAGTGCGACGGCGGCGAGCGGCTCGCCATCGTCGTGAGCGCCGACGTCGCCGAGTACGAGCGCGGCAGCACGGGGGAGCAGACCCAGGGCGCGGGCGCGGTCGCGATGCTCGTCGAGCGGGAGCCGAAGCTCTTCGCCGTCGACCTCGCGCACGCGGGCTCGGCATCCGACTACCGCGGCCCCGACTTCAGGAAGCCGTTCGCGCGTCATTTCGCCGAGGCCTACGCGCCGAACACGCAGCGCATCGCCGATTTTCCCGTGTTCAGCGGCAAGTACTCGACGGTGTCGTACCTCGACGAGACGGTCCACGCCGTCGAGCACATGCTCGAGCGGCTCGGCGTTTCCGCGGGGACCTACTACGAGAACGTGGCCGGCCTGTTCTTCCACCGGCCGTATCACCTGATGCCGGTGCAGGCGATGTCGTTTCTCTACGTGCGGGGGCTCGCGCGCGGCGATCACCGGCACGACGAGCTTCGCACGCTCTGCGCGGAGGCCAAGGTGTCGTTCGACGACGTGCTGCGCGAGACGGCTTCCGCGCCCGATCTCTACGCGGACGTGCACGACGGCGGCGCGCCGGGGGACCCCTATGCCGCGACGACGGCCGTCGCGAGCACGCTGCGCAAACACCCGGCGTTTCGTGACCTTCTGGCGCGCAAGATGAGCCTCGGGTCGGAGATGGTGAAGGATCTCGGAAACCTCTACAGCGCGGCGCTGCCCGCGTGGATGGCCGCGGGACTCGAGCAGGCGGCGCTCACCGGCGTAAAGCTCGACGGGCAGGCGCTCGTCGCCGTCGGGTACGGCAGCGGTGACGCCGCCGAAGCGCTGCCGATCGCCGCAGCGCCTGGTTGGGAGGCGGCTGCCAGCCGCAT
>DASUGE010000489.1:0-5435 GCA_036274215.1 Polyangiaceae bacterium
GTGAGTGTCCTCGTCGCGTCTTGCCGTCAAAAGGGCGTGCTCCCCAACGGCCACTCGTCGCGGCGCAAAAGGCACCCATTCCAAAAAAGAGACGGAGCCTTAACGCTTCGGAGCCGTGGTCGTTGGACCTCCTGCTCCGAATTCCAGCCGCGGGGATCAACATGCACGCTCTCAACGTTTCTCGACTCTGTCGCGCACCACTTCTTTCAGCGTTGGCTTTGACCTACGCCTTTGCCGCGCCCCGAACGGCCCGCGCCGCGGACGACGCCGACGCCGCCGAGACGGCGGCTGCTCGCGCTCTCGCCGTCGAGGGTGTGAAGCTGGCGCAGGGCGATCAATGCGACCAGGCCCTCGAGAAGCTCGAGCCGGCGGAGAAGCTCAAGCACTCACCGATCGTGCTGCGTTACCTCGGCGAGTGTCAGGTCAAGGTGGGACGCTGGGTCGAAGGCAGCGAATCGCTCCGCAAGCTCCTGCGCGAGCCCCTGCCCGCCGACGCTTCGCCGGCGCTGGCCGCTGCGCACGAGAGTGCGACGGCGACCCTGCGCGACATCAAGCCGCGCATCCCCAACATGAAGATCCTCCTCAACGCGCCGGCGGACGCCGACGTGACGATCAAGGTCGACGGTAAGGAGGTCGCCGACTCCGTGGTCGGCATCGCGCTGCCGACGGACCCGGGCGATCACGAGGTGGAAGCGACCGCTCCGGGGTTCTTCAAGGTGAGCTCGAACGTCAAGCTCGTGCCGAGCGCCTCCGCATTCGTGACGCTCGACCTCAAGCGCGATCCGAACGCACCCCGACCGGAGAAGGCGGCCGCCGTCGCACCGTCGGCGACCGGTGCGACGCACGAGGCGGAAAAGGCGCCGGCCACGCCCGAGCACCCCGCCGATCACGGCTCGAACACCGGCAAGGTTCTCGCCTACACCTCTTATGCTCTCGCGGCGGCGAGCCTTGGAGCGGGCATCGTGTTCGGGCAATCGGCCCGGAACGACGAGAAGGCCCTTCAGACGGTGTGCCCGAATCACGTTTGCTCCGAGGCTCAACGCGACGCGCTCGACAGCGCGAAGACCAAGGGCACCGTCTCGACGATCGCCTTCGCGACCGCAGGCGCCGGCCTCACACTCGGGACGATCCTCCTGGTCACGTCGTCGGGCTCGCACTCGGAAAATGCTTCGGCGCGACCGGCCGTGCGCGCCCAGGCCAAGCTCGGCCTCGGCAGCGTCAGCGTCGTCGGGGATTTCTAGGTTCGCGCGCGGGCGGGCGGCGGCTCATCGGCCTGGTTTTTCGGGTAGGGCGCCGCGTCAGCGCGTGTCTTCCCAGTCGCGGGCGCGGCTCAACGCCTGGCTCCAGCGCTGGCGACGGTGCGCCGCCGCGTCGGCGCTCATTTGCGGCTCGAAGGTGCGATCCACCTGCCAGACCTTCGAGATCTCGGCGCGGTCCTTCCAGAAGCCGGTGGCAAGGCCGGCAAGGTAAGCGGCGCCGAGCGCCGTCGTCTCGATGACCTTCGGGCGTACGACGGGCACCTGCAGGATGTCGGCTTGGAACTGCATCAGCGTGTCGTTCGCCGACGCTCCGCCGTCGACGCGTAAGGTGTTCATGGCGACGCCGCTGTCCTCTTTCATCACCTCGAGCACGTCGGCGACCTGAAACGCGATGCCGTCGAGGGCGGCGCGCGCGATGTGGGCGGCCGTCGTTCCGCGCGTGATGCCCGTGATGGTGCCGCGCGCGTATTGATCCCAGTACGGCGCGCCGAGCCCCGCGAACGCGGGGACGAGATACACGCCGCCGCTGCTCGGCACGCTCGCGGCGAGCGTCTCCACGTCGGCGGAGGTCTTGATGATGCCGAGCCCGTCGCGCAGCCACTGCACGACCGCACCGCCGATGAAGACGCTGCCCTCGAGCGCGTATTCCGTCCGTCCGCCGAGCCTCCACGCGATCGTCGTGAGCAGCTTGTGGCGCGAAATCTGCGGCTCGGTGCCGATGTGCATCAGCATGAAGCAGCCGGTGCCGTAGGTGTTCTTCGCCATGCCGCGCTCGAAGCAGTTCTGTCCGAACAGCGCCGCCTGCTGGTCGCCCGCGATGCCGGCGATCTCGATCGGCCCGCCGAGGAGCGTCGTCTCACCGTAGACCTCGCTCGACGAGCGCACCTCGGGCAACAGCGCGCGCGGCACGCCGAGGATGCCGAGCAGCTCGTCGTCCCATTCGCCGCGCAGGTTGCAGAGCATCGTGCGCGAGGCGTTCGTGGCATCGATGACGTGCCGTGCGCCGCCCGTGAGCTTCCAGACGAGCCACGAATCGATCGTGCCGAACGCGAGCTCGCCGCGCTCCGCCCGGTCGCGTGCTCCGCTCACGTTGTCGAGCAGCCAGCGCACCTTGCTGCCGGAGAAGTACGCGTCGATCACGAGCCCGGTCCGCGCCTGAATCAGCTCGCCGTGACCTTTGGCCTTGAGCTCGTCACAGAACGCCGACGTGCGCCGGTCCTGCCAGACGATGGCGTTGTGGATCGGTACGCCCGTCTTGCGATCCCAGATCAGCGTCGTCTCACGCTGATTCGTGATGCCGATTCCCGCGATGTCGCTGGGCGCGAGCGCTGATCTCGCGAGCGCCGCGCGCGCCGTCTCGAGCTGCGTCTTCCAGATCTCGTTGGCGTCGTGCTCGACCCAGCCCGGCTGCGGGAAAATCTGCTGGAACTCCTGCTGCGCGGACGCGCGAATCGAGCCGTCACGGTTGAAGACGATCGCGCGCGAGCTCGTCGTACCCTGATCGAGAGCGAGAATGGCTTTCATGGCTGGCTTTGGCGTCGCGCCCCTGGTGATTGCGGCGCGTGGTTTCGATGATCTCACGGTAGTGCACGCTCGAGTCCAGTGAATTGCCTCGGGCCCGGCGCTCGGTGCTGGCAGCACACGCCGCACGTTGCGTGCAGGCTGTACCCTGACCATGGAGGGGCAACCGTCACGCGTCGCACGGCGCAGGCTGAAAAGCGTTGATTGGCGCGGCACTGGCAAGGGCGCCGGATTCTGGCCAACATATGCCGGCGAGCGCGAGAGCATGGGCGATCGGAACCTCTCCTCGGAGCGTCGGGCTGGACTCGACGATGCCGCTGCCCCCCGCGCGGTCCGCAGGCGTATGGCGCACGCGCTCGGCGCCGCCGGGCTTCTCGGCACGGTCGCGCTCGCCGTCGCTGCGTTTGCTCCCCGCATGTCGCTCGTGAGCGACAAGGTGCGGGAGCACGGGTTCGACGTCCCAGCATCACACCCGGTGCTCCCGATCCCGCCACAAGCCCCGCCCGCGGCCCCGCCCGCGAGTGTGGCTGAGTTGCCGCAAGCCGCCACGGCCAACGCGGTCGAACCCCCGGCGGTACTCGCACCCACCACGCCCGAGACGCCCCCGGTATCAGCACCCACCACCCCAGAGACGCTGCCGGCGCCAGCACCCACCACGCCCGAGAAGACGCCGGCGCCGCAAGTCACGGTGACGGCGCCCGAGCACGCGCGTCTCCCTTCCGTCCCGCGACCCGCGCGCCAGGAGCCGCCCTTGACGCCGCGCGAGATCGAACGACGCAAGCAACGTTACGAGCTCTGGCTCAGACGTGAGGGGCTCGAGCGCATTCACTGAAGCGAACGGGGTCTCCGTTGGTGACCCTGAGTCGACGGGAGTCGAGCGGGGTTGGGCAAGCGGTCCCCCAGCAGATTCGGTCCGCTTTTGCCTGGGATCGGGGTCGTCCGGCGCGTCCGGTTTCCGCGACCAGCTGCAAGATGCAATGGCATTCGTGCAAGTCGAACCGGCTCTCACTCGAAAGCACCTGCTTGAGGCCGCGGCGCACCAGTTCGAGGCCGGCGACGTGCTGCACTGGTGGCACCCTCCCGCCGGACGCGGCGTGCGGACCCGCTGTTCGGACGACCTACTCTGGTTGCCGTACGTCGTCGCTCACTACGTCACCGCCACCGCGGATCGCTCCATCTTGGAGGAGCAAGTCCCATTCCTCACCGCACCGCCGCTCAACCCCTGGGAGCACGACCGCTACGGCGAGTACACCCCGGCGCAGGAGTCGGCATCCTTGTTCGAGCATTGCCGGCGGGCGCTCGAAAGGGGTTTCAGCGAGGGCTCTCGCGGGCTGCCGCTGATCGGAGCCGGCGACTGGAACGACGGCATGAACCGCGTCGGCTCGCGCGGCCACGGCGAGAGCGTGTGGCTCGCCTGGTTTGCCATCACCACGTCGAACGCCTTCGCCGACCTCTGCGTCGTAGGCGCCACGGACGATGCGACGCGCTGGCGGAGTAGGGCGCAAGCGCTTGCGCGGCGAACCGAGCAAACGGCATGGGATGGGGACTGGTACGTGCGCGCGTTGTACGACGATGGCAGCGCGCTCGACGATCCCGGCTACATCGCCGCATACCCTGCCGGTGCGCGAAAATGGCGGTCAGTACACTCACGCCGCCACCTGGCTCGCTTGGGCTCATGCGCGCCTCGGAGACGGCGCGGGCGCCGCGCACCTGTTTGGACTGCTCAATCCGGTTCTCAGAACCGCCACTGCGGCAGAGGTCGGGCGCTACGCAGTGGAGCCGTACGTCATTCCTGCCGACGTCTATGGGGTCCCGCCGCTCACGGGCCGCGGCGGCTGGACCTGGTACACGGGGGCGGCGGCCTGGATGTGGCGGCTCGGCATCGAAGCCATCTTGGGTCTCTACCGTGAGGCCGGCGGCGTGCGGTTCGAGCCCTGCATTCCCCCCGAGTGGCCTGGGTTCGAGGCGACGCTCCACGTGCAGGGGCGAACCGTTCACGTTAGGGTCGAAAATCCCGGTCGTGTAGGGAGGGGCATCGCCTCGATCACGCTCGACGGGCGAGAGCTTGCCTCGGCGCTTCTGAAGTTCGACTCGGAAGGACGCTCGAGACACGAGGTCCGGATCGTGCTCGACGCTGGTGCGAGCGGCGCGGCCGCAAAGGACAACCGGGGGCAACAAGCCCGGGTTCCCGTGGAACGACCTGCCGACCATCGGTGACCCACGACGCCCAGTTGGCCCGGCACCGCGACCTGCTCGAAATGGCGCTCGAAGAGCCGTTCGGTCGCGCTCGGGACTGGCTACGTGCTGAGCCTGGCCTGGATGCGACCGAAACAGCCCCCAGAAGGGCACCCGGTGGCCTACGGCGCGCCGGCGTCAATCCAAGCCAGGAGGCGATCGCGCTCGGCATCGGTTGGCTTTGCACCGTTGCCAGCCGGGAACTGCTTGGGGGAGGGCAAGTCGCTCGTGCAGCCCCGCTCGGTCCAGTCCGCCTGCGACTTGCTGACACCGCAAGCGATCGCCTCCTGCTCCGAGCTCACCCGCGCGACGTCATGGAAATTGCGGGCGGCCACGCCGCTGTTGTCGTCGTTGTGGCACGAGACGCAGTACGACTCGAAGAAGCCCTGCGCAAACGTCTCCCACGTGTCGCCCTGAGCG
>DASUGE010000490.1:0-17924 GCA_036274215.1 Polyangiaceae bacterium
GGTGACGACCCTCGCTTACCTCGGCGCGGCGTTCCTGGCGTTTCGCGCCGGAACGCCGCGGCAGGGCCGCCCGCTCGCGAAGCAGGAACGCTTGCTCTGGCAGGGGATCGCGGCGTTCCTCTTCGCCCTTGGCCTCAACAAGCAGCTCGACCTCCAAACGGCGTTCACCCAGATCTTCCGCACGCTCTCCTACCGGACGGGGTGGCACGAGGTGCGGCGCACCGTGGAGCTCTGGTTCGTCGTCTTCTTCGGGCTCGCGGCGCTGGCGGTGATGGTCGGGCTCGCGCTGCTCGTGCGCTCGGCGGGTCGTGAGCTCCGCATCGCGGTCGCGGGAATCGCGCTCGTGGGCGCTTTCGTCGTCGTGCGCGCGGCCACGTTCCACCACGTCAATCATTTTCGCGGTGCGCACTGGTTCATGTTGGCCGGCACCTGGGTGTTCGAGCTCAGTGGCATCGTGCTCGTCGCGCTCGGGGCCGCTCGCGAGCTCCGGCGCCGGACCGCGCCTACGGCGCGCAGACCGCGTTGACCGACTCGACGACGTAGGCGCGCTCTTCGACGCTGAGCCCGGGGTGAACGGGGATGCTCAGGACCTCGCGCGCTGCGCGCGCCGTCTCGGGCAGAAGAGCGTTCGTGACCGAGTGCGCTCCGAGCGCAGCCTGCTCGTGAATGGGGTGTGGATAGTAAACGCGAGCTTCGATGCCGCGCGCATTCAGCTCCGCGACGACCCGATCGCGGTCGACCGGCTCCGGGACTCGAATCGTATACTGATGAAAGGCGTGGACGGCGCCCTCGGCGACGGACGGCGTGACGACACCGCGCAGCGAGCGAGCGTAGTGGCTCGCGTTCTCGGTGCGTGCTCGCTGCCACCCGGCGAGCCGCCCGAGCTGCACCAAACCGATCGCCGCGGCGAGCTCCGTGAGGCGAAAGTTCGTGCCGAGCGTCTCGTGAACGTAGCCCTTCCGCATGCCGTGCTGGCGCACGAGCCGCAGACGCGCGGCGACCTCGGCGTCGCCGGTGAGCACCATCCCGCCTTCCATGGTCGTGATGTTCTTGCTCGCGTGAAAGCTGAAGGCCCCCGTCCCCCACGCGCCCACGGGACGTCCGGCAATCGTCGCCCCGTGCGCCTGCGCCGCATCCTCGAGCAGGACGAGACCGCGCTCGTCGCACAAGCGCCGAAAGGCCGGCAGATCAGCGGGGTGCCCGAACAGGTGCACCGGCATAATAGCCTTGGTCCGCGCGGTCACGGCGCGCGCCGCCGCTTCGACCGAAAGGCAGAACGTCAGCGGGTCGATGTCGGCGAAGACCGGTCGCGCGCCCGCGAAGAGCACGGCCGTCGCCGTCGCGACGAAGCTGAACGACGGAATGATCACCTCGTCACCCGGTCCGACGCCGTGAGCCATCAGCGCCGCGATCAGCGCGGTGCTGCCGCTGCTGGTCGCCACACCGTGCGCGGCCCCGTGAAAGCTCGCGAACGCGCGCTCGAACTCCGCGACGCGCTCGCCTTGAACGAGCTGCCCGCTCCGCAGCACTTCCACGGCCGCAGCGAGCTCCTCTTCGCCGATGGCCGGCCGCGCGATGGAGACGAACATCGAGTTGGCGTGGCTTTTGGTGCCGCGGGCCCGCGAGGTCAACTCCAGGCCGACCAGTCGCCGCCGAGCACGGCGCTCACGGCGATCACCGCGTTCGTGGCCCCGTGCGCGACCATCGCGTCGGCGTTTTCCCCCGAGCGGACCTGAACGAGCGCATAGACGATGCCGGCGAGGCTCGCCGCGAGCCACCGGTCGTGCAGCGCGCCGAAGGCGAGCGACGAAGCGACGATCGCCAGCGGCGTCCAAGCCTTGAACGAGACGCGGGTGAAGTCGCTCGCGATCAAGCGCCGCAAGAGGTAACCGCGAAAAGCGAGCTCTTCGCAGATCGGCGCGATCAGCACCGAGCCGACGATGCGCAGGACGATCCAACCCCTGCTCACCTCGAGATTGGGAACGGGCTCGGTGCGCGTCTCCGTGAGCACCCACGCGACGCCGACGGCGATGCCCACTCCGAGGGGGATGATGCCGGGGTGAAAGCGCAGGTGCGTGTAGTGCCGGCGGTAGACGAAGAGCGCCACGCCGGCCAAGACGACGCGCAACCCGTAGAGCGGGTCGACCGTCGTCGCGAACATCCCCGTGAGGAGCGCCGTGGCCGTCACGACCATCATCGGCACGAGGAACGCGGCGACCGGGTTCTCCCAGTGCTCCTCCGGGCCGACCTTGGGCGCGGAAAAGAAGCGCGTGTGCCGGGCGACGCTCGCGAGCGCCAGCGTGATGGCACAAAACAGCACCCAACCGGCCTTCGAATGAAAGCCGCCCTGGGCGATCTCGGGGGTCAAGTGCTCGCCGACGAGCATCAGACACGCCAGTCGAACGCTGTTGCCGAGCCACACGGCGAGCACGCCGATCGGAACGATCAAGATCGCGTGCGGGAAGCGGAACTGCTTGCGCATCGCGACGAGCATCGCGCTCAGGAGCACCGTGATGAGACCCATTCCCTCGAGACCGCTGCAAACGGGAGCGACGGTGACCGCGAAGTTCGGCATCGCGAGGAGCATCGTCGACGGGTCCACGTAAACGTCCTCCCCGACGAGTCGGAGCAGCGCCGCGGTCGTCTGCAACGTTCCGTGGGAGAGCGGTGGCCACAGCACTGGCGCCAAACGCCCGCCCACCCACGCCGCCAAACCGACGAGCACTCCGGCGAGCACCCAGCCCGAGAGCACGCGCTTGACGATCTGTCGCACGCCGACGAGCGCCGCGAAGAGCGCGAGCGCGGAGCTCGCCCCGAGCAAGCCCCAGAGCGCGAACCAGGCCGCCGGCGAGCCGCTCGGCGCCTCACCGCGGCCGAACACTCGCGCCGTGACAGCCAAAAACAGGCCGTACAAGAGCGCGTGGATGCCGAGGCGCAGGATGCGACGACGGCGCGGGAAACCCCGGACGCCGGCGAGCGACTCTTTCTCTTCCGAACGAAACAGGAGCAGCGCGGTTGCGACCGCAACGCCGAGGGGCGCTACGGCACCGATGCTTCCCATCCACTCCCAAGGTCCGCCCCGACGCGCAATGGTCTGGGCGTCGAACCTGAAGCTGACCAACAGGTATTCGCCCAACAGGGCGACCCCCCCGAGGCCCCACAGCAGGGCTGCGTTCTCTAGTCTGATCGGGCCGAACCTCACGCGAGCGGGCTCGGTCACATCGATCCTAGAGACTCAGCTCTGCTTGCGACGCCGGCCGTTGGCCACGAGGAGCGCGCCACCGATGAGCAGAGCGGCGGCAGCACCACCACCCAGGCTGAGCTCAGGAGCGGACACCGCACGCGGCGGAGCGTACCAAGAGCGGTAGCTCTTGATCTTCGGATGGGCGCCTGCCGTACCGACGGTAGACATGACGATGGCACCGATGACTGAGGCGAGAATCTTTCGCGACATGGACGGCTCTCCTAACCCTAGAATTCCTACACAATCCTACCCTGGCCCGCAATGGTAATTTCGCTTTTCTCTTGCCAGGGCTACTTATTCGTGGTTGGCGCGGTGCGTCGGGGCGAGGTTCCTTACGGAACCTCTGGTTTGGTCATGCTCGAGGTTCCTGGCGGAACCTCTGGTTTGGTCGTGCTCGAGGTTCCTGGCGGAACCTCTCCTCGGTTTTCTAAAACGTGGGTGTTGGCCGGGGATTGCAAGCGGCGGGCCAGGTGGGGGTTTCAGTACGGACGGCGAGTGGCGTAGGGGCGCGCGCGAACGGCTTGCCGCTGAAGGCGCTTGATTCGACCCTCACTTCGTTGCGGCGACTGAGTGATTCCTTCACGGGCGCGCGCGGATCACGTGGGGGGAGGGCGCGGGGTGAGACATCGAGTCACGCCGCACTGAACAAACCCACTGAACGCGGGTACTGAACGCGCGTGCGGTGCGATGCGAGGCTTTTAGCGTTCGCGGCGACGAGGGCGCTTGAGGCCGTAGCGCTCGATGCGCGAGATGAGCGTGCGGCGCGAGATCCCGAGGAGCTCGGCGGCGTGCGTCTGGTTGCCGGCGCATTGGTCGAGGGCGGCGACGATTCGGGCGCGCTCCGGGTCTTCGTTTGCCGCGGGAGGGACGCCGGACACAAGCTCGTCCCGACGGCCATTTCGCCCCGGTGCGTACGAATAGGTTCCGGGCCTTCCGGCGGGCGTCACCGGCTCTGGCGGCACGGGGGGCAGCTCCGAGACCCGCTCGTGCGAGAGCGTCTTCCCCAAGCGCTCGAGCGGGAGATCCACCACGTCGATGATCGGGGACTGCGACAGCATGACCGCGCGCTCCATCACGTTCCGGAGCTCGCGCACGTTCCCGGGCCACGCGTACGCGTTCAGCACGCCGATGGCAGCCCCCGTGAGCCGCGGCACCGGCGACCGCCGCGCCTGCTGCGCAAACTGATCGATGAACTGCTCCGCGAGGGGACGGATCTCGTTCACGCGCTCGCGCAGCGGCGGCACGAACAAAGACACGCCGTTCAGGCGATAAAAAAGATCCTGACGGAACTGGGCCTGGGCGATCAGACTTTCGAGATCGCGATGCGTTGCCGCCATGAAACGCACGTCGACGCGGATCTCCTTGAGGCCTCCGACACGCGTCATGCGTCGCTCTTCGACGACGCGCAGGAGCTTGGCCTGGATCGCGAGTGGCATCTCGCCGATCTCGTCCAATAAGACGCTTCCGCCCTCGGCGATCTCGAGCAAGCCGGGCTTGGCCTGGACCGCACCCGTGAAGGCGCCACGCTCGTGACCGAAGAGCTCGCTCTCGAGCAGCGTCTCCGTGAGAGCCGCGCAGTTCATGCACAGCATGGGCGCCGCCGCCCGCGGAGAGAGCTCGTGGATACGACGTGCCAGCACCTCTTTGCCGACGCCCGTCTCGCCGAGGATGAGCACGCTGATGTTCGTCGCCGCTACGCGCTCGACGAGGGGCCGCAGCGCCTCGATGGCTCCCGACGACGGAACCCGCGACGGCGGCAGCTCGACGTTGCCGTGCAGGGCCGCGCCCGCCGCCGTCAGAAGCGCTTCGGGCGAACGACCGTCGCGCGGCCAGCACGCGACGCCGGTCGAAACCTCCCCGTGACCTCCCGATGCAATCTGCTCGCGTAACCCTTGGCAGAGGGACTCCACTTTCTCCGGACCGGTATCGATGAGCAAAAGCTCATATTCATCCGCCGCGTACACCGCTACGAGGTCGACGGGCCTCAGATGACGCGAGAAAGCTTCCTCGACGGCTTGTGCTTGGTGGCGCCCGAAGCGCAGCCGCACGAGCGAGAACGTGCTGCGCTGCGACTCGGCCCGCGCGCACTCGTCCTCGAGACGGCCCTCGAAGTAGTCGTGGCTCCGAACGTGGCGCAGGCGCGTGCTCGCACCGGACGCCTGAACGACCATCGTGACGCCGCCGAGCAGCAGCACGACACCGGGAGAAAGCGCGGTCGTCTCACCGGGGCCGAGCCGGCGGTTTCCGACCACGGTGGAAGCCCCCGCGCCGTAGTCGGTGATTTCCATGCGCGCCTCCGTGCTCAACGTCGCGTGAATGGGCGCCACGCCGGCTTCATCTACCCGAATATCGCAAGTCTCATGGCGACCGATGGTCACACGCGCCGCGGCGGGCAACGGGAAGGTCGTCATCCGCGTTTGGCCCAAAACGAGCAAACGCATGCTCGAGAACCCCGAAGAGGGAATTACGGAATCGCCCTGGCTCGTCAGTGGTTTTGGATCCAAACTGTGCAAGCCTTTGGTTCGAATTGTGCAGAGGTCAATGGTCAGATTGTGCAGTCCCCCAGAGGGACAATTAATAGTCTCAACGTTTACATGCACTTAGAGCCAAATCATCCGGCTGGTCAGCCAGTTTTAACCTGGCACGCCGTGTGCTCATGACGCACGGCACAAGGGAGTTCTTCAGAAGATGCGCACCGTAAAGGGGATGGTTTTGGTGGATGGCAACACGTACCGGATCGTGCGCGTAGCGCCGGCCCAGTACGACGTCGTTCGAGTCCTCGACGATGTGTGCGTGGGCGAATTTCACAGCGCTCCACAGCTTCGCGTCGTAGCGCACGCCATCGAGGCTGGTCTCCTCAGGGAAATCGCCCTGAGCGCAATCCGCGGCGCAAAGACCAGCTGGGTCGGCCGTCTCGCCACGACGTGAGCGAGGCGGCATAGCGCGCGTGCGCGCACCCTAGCAGCCGGATCGGGGGGCCCTAACCGGGCAACCCTCGGCCGGTGAGCGAGGCGCACGCACGCTCCGCGATCGCCAAGCACGCCGTAAGACCGGGCGATTCGATGCCATACAGTGCGACGAGCCCGGGCACGCCGTGTGCTCGTTCGTCGCTCACGACGAAGTCGCCGGGCGGCGCGCCGCTCGGGACGAGCTTCGTGCGAACGCCCGCGTAGCTGGGAACGAGCGCGCCGTCGGCGAGCGCCGGGTAGTAACGGCGCACGGCGGCGTAGAAAGCCGCGGCCCGCGTTTCCTCGACGGCATAGTCGACGCCATCGACCCAGGTAACGTCCGGGCCGAAGCGCACGGCGCCCGCGAGATCGAGCGTGACGTGAACGCCGAGACCACCCGGCTCGGGCACCGGGTACACGAGGTGTCGAAAGGGGGAAGCGCCCGTGAGCGCAAAGTATCGGCCCTTCGCGAAGTACTGCCGCGGAATCGAGGTAGCGGGCACACCGGCGAGGGCGCGCGACAGGGCCGTCGCCGCAAGGCCCGCGGCGTTCACGAACGTGCGGCAGCGGACGGTCGTGGGCTCCGATCCGCCGAGCTCGAGCACGAAGCCGCCCTGCTCGACGCGCCCGCCGAGCACGGGTGTCGAGAGGACGACGACGGCGCCGCGCTCGACGGCCTCGCGCTTCAGGGCCGCCATCAATGCGTGGCTGGAGACGATGCCGGTGGAGGGCGACCAGAGCGCGCGCACGGCAGTGAGCTCGGGCTCGAGCGCGCGCACGCCGGCGCCGTCGAGCCAGACGAGATCGTGGACGCCGTTCGCTTCGGCGCGAGCCGCGAGCCGCTCGAGCTCGGCGATTTCGGCGTCGCGCGTCGCGACCACGAGCTTGCCGGGGAGCGCGTAGGGCACGCCCTGCTCTTCGCAATAGGCGTAGAGCGCGTGCTTGCCCGCGACGCAGAGCTCGGCCTTGAGCGAGCCCGGCGCGTAGTCAATGCCCGCGTGGACGACCTCGGAGTTGCGCGAGCTCGCGTGCGTGCCGAGCGCCGTCTCGGCTTCGAGCAGCACGACGGAGCGGCCCGCGCGCGCGAGGGCACGGGCCACGGCGAGGCCGATGACGCCGCCGCCGGCGATCACGGCGTCGAGCGCTTCGAGCCTCGCCACGCTGCTTCCGGGTTACTCGAACGAGCAGACGTATTCGGCGATTCCGGAGGCGACCGTGATGTCGAAGCCGGATTTGCCCGGAACGCGGAAATGCGTGCCCGCGCCGTACTCGCGCCACTCGCTCGAGCCGTCGAGCTTCACGCGGCAGGTGCCGGCGGTGATGTCCATGCGCTCCGGCGCATCCGTCCCGAAGTGGAACTCGCCGGGATAGATGAGGCCGAGCGTCTTCTTGGCGCCGCCCGCGAGGATCACGGAGTGGGATACGACCTTACCTTCGAAGTAAATGTTCGCTTTGGCGACGGCCGTCACGTTCTCGAATTTCATGGCCCGGGCAATATAGCCGGCCTCCCCGCTTGACTCAGCGGGAAAAGGAAATTCTGTTAAGAGCTTCGGGGCCCCTGACGAATGTCGAGCACGCGCAAGCGCTATCGGATCTTGATGGTGGAGGACAGCCGCGTGAGCCTCGAGGTGTACGCGCAGCGCCTCGAGAAGCGGGGCTATCAAGTCGCGACGGCGATTTCGGCCGAGGAGGCGCGCACCGAGCTCGAGAACGGCGTGCCGGATCTGATCCTGCTCGACGTATTCATGCCGAAGGTGAGCGGCTTCGAGTTCGTGCGCGAGCTGCGCGGCGATCCGAAGACGAGCCGCGTGCCCATCATCCTGATCTCTGCGTTGTCGGACACGCAGCACATCGTCGAGGGGCTCGAGCTCGGCGCGAACGATTACGTCACGAAGCCGATCGTGATGCCGATCCTGACGGCGCGCATGGAGGCGCTGTTGCGCTCGAGCGAGCTCGTGCGGCGGCTCGAGGTGCAGACCGAGCTCTTGTCGAAGCTCGCCGCGTTCGACGATCTCACGGGCGTGTACAACCGGCGCTCGATGTTCCACCACCTCGAGGCGGAGCTCAGCCGCTGCCGGCGCTACGAACGCAGCCTCGGCATCCTGATGGTCGATATCGACCACTTCAAGCGCGTGAACGACGAGCACGGACACCTCGTCGGGGATCAGGCCCTGCGCTGGGTGGCGACGACGCTGCAGAACGAGCTCCGCTCGATGGATTTCCTGTGTCGCTACGGCGGCGAGGAGTTCTGCGCCATCCTGCCCGAGACGAACCGACCCGGCGTCGCGCGTGCGGGCGAGCGGCTGCGGGCGGCGATCGAGCGCACGCTCTTCGCGCAGGACGACGTCAAGCTGAGCTTGTCCATCTCGCTCGGCGGGGCGAGCTGGGCGGCGGAAGGGAGCAACGACATCCCCGACCTCTTGGCGCGCGCCGATGCCGCACTGCTCGAAGCCAAACGCAACGGCCGCAACCAAGTCCGGGTTGCCAGCGAAGACCAAGTCGCACACCCGAGCTGACCCACGCGGCGAGGAGCACCTCGCATCGACGGAGACGCCGCTACCGTAGCGTGGGCGACCGGTCCGGGAGCGCCAGGCTCAGCCGGGACCCAGCGGCACGCACTCGACGAGATCGAGACCGTAGCCGTGGAGCGCCGCGATGCGCTTCGGGTTGTTCGTCAGCAAGCGGAGCTTCTCGACGCCGAGCGCGCCCAGCACCTGCGCGCCGAGGCCGTACTCGCGGAGCGTGCCGCCGTGCGGGCGCGTCGCGTCGGGGCTGCTGGCGCCAGGGGCCGAAAGCTCGAACGTTTCCGGCCGCTCCGGCGGCAGGTAGACGACGACGCCCTTGCCGGCCCGCTCGATGGCCGCGAGCGATTCGTCGAGCAGCTGTCCGCCGTGCCCGGCGCTCGAGCTGAAAACGTCGCTCAGGAGCACGCCGCGATGCATGCGGCAGAGCGTCGGCTCGCTCGGCTCGATGCTGCCCTTCACGAGCGCGAGCACCTGGCGGCGATCCGGCACGGACTCGAACACGACGGCCCGCCACGGCGTGCGCGTCTGATCGAGCACGATTTCCTGCTCCGCCACCTGATGCACGAGCCGCTCGGTGCGCAGCCGGTGCGCGATCAAGTCCGCGATCGTGAGCACGCGCAGGTCGTGACGCTGCGCGAACTCTTCGAGATCGGGCAGGCGCGCCATGGCGCCGTCGTCGCGGATGATCTCGCAGATGACGCCTGCCGGCGCGAGGCCGGCCATGCGCGCGAGATCGACGGAGCCTTCGGTCTGTCCCGCGCGCACGAGAACGCCGCCGTGGCGCGCCTGGAGCGGGAAGATGTGACCCGGCACGACGACGTGCTCGGGCCGCGCGTGCGGGCTCGAGGCGACGCGAATGGTGTGGGCGCGATCGGCGGCGCTGATGCCGGTGGTGACGCCCTCGCGCGCCTCGATGCTGACGGTGAACGCCGTGCCGAGCTTGGGGCCGCTGCGGCCGGGCGCGCCCATCATCGGGAGGTCGAGCTGCTTGACCTGCTCCTCCGTCAGCGTGAGGCAGACGAGGCCGCGGCCGTGGAGGACCATGAAGTTGATGGCCTCGGGCGTGACGTGCTCCGCCGCGATGCACAAATCGCCCTCATTTTCGCGATCTTCGTCGTCGATCAGGATCACGAACTTGCCGGCGCGGATGTCGGCGAGCGCCTGCTCCACGCGCTCGCTCGGCCCCGGCGCGTGCACCGGTTGCGCTGCGTTCACGACCGGTGCCGTCATGAGCGCACCGCCTCCGCGACGCGTCGCAGGCCCGGAAGCGTGGCTTCCTCGACGGCCGGCTCGCCGTCGAGCCAGCGCGCGACGTAGCGGGCAACCAGATCCACCTCGAGATTGAGCTCCCGCCCGACGGCGAGCGCTCCGAGCGTCGTCACCGCGAGCGTGTGCGGGATCAGCATGACGTCGAAGCGTGTGCCCGTGACGCGATTCACGGTGAGCGAGACGCCGTCGAGCGTGACGGAGCCCTTCTCGGCGACGAAGCGCAGCAGCGCCGCCGGGCCTTCGAGCGTGACGCCGAGCGCACTGCCGGACGACTCGACCCGGACCACGCGCGCGAGCCCATCGACGTGCCCCGTGACGAGGTGACCACCGAGCCGCTCGCCGAGCGCGAGCGAGCGCTCGAGGTTCACGGCATCGCCCACCGCGAGACGTCCGAGCGTCGTGCGGTCGAGCGTCTCGCGACTCAGATCCGCAGCGAAGCCCCCGGGCACGAGCGCCGCGACCGTGAGGCACGCGCCGCTGACCGAAATCGACTCGCCGAGCGCGAGCGGACCGAGCGGCGAAACCACGATGAGCCGAGCGCCGCCTTCGATGGCGTCGCTCTGCTCCACGCGTCCGATGGCGGCCACGAGCCCGCTGAACATGTGTCCTGAATAGCACGGGGCTGGGCGATCGCCCGCGTGGGTTGCGCCCGGCGCGGCGCGGGATCACGATCGGGAAGATGCGCAAGAGAGCGCGCTCTCTGCTGCTCGTCGGGCTTGGGTGCTTCGCCTGCGGACCGAGTCTCAACACGGTTCACGAGGGCGCCGTGCGCTTCGAGCACTGCTACGGCGTCGATCTCAATCCCAAAGCCGAGGCCACCCAGCGCAAGGCTTGCTGGCAGCTCTGGGTGAGCTCGTACACCGTCGGTCAGCCGCGCGACCGCATCGAGTACGCCCAACGCCGGCTGCACGCGCTCGACGGGGACGACGACGAGTGTCCCCAGCTCGCGCTCGATCGCGACCACCCGCCCGAGGCGCGCCAGTTCTATCTCGTCGTACCCACGCCCACGAGCGTGCACACGACGCCGCCGCCCGTCGCGACGGTGGTGCAGGTGGCTGACGCGGGGGTGCCACCGGAAGCGCCCGCGGCCAGCGCGGCGAAGACCGAGGCCGCTTCCGCGAGCGGCAGCGCGAAAACGAGCGAAGGGAACAAGGAGCCGCCGTCGGAGAGCTGCGCGACCCGTTGCCGCGGCGCCTGGGAGAGCTGCGACGGCGCGTGTGCGACCCCTTCCGCGAAAGCGGTCTGCGCGGACTGCAAGACGGCGTACACGCGCTGCATGCGCGGCTGCTTCCGGTGACGCCGCACCGAGCGCCCGCCGCGGCCCGAAAACCACGACCTGTGTCCGTCCACCCTCGAGGGTAGGCCGCCGAAGTCGCCGAGGTATGCGGAATTGCGAGGGTCCGCGCGGCCCGCGCCGAGCACGGCGCTTGCTCTCCCCCAATTTGTTGACGCCCCGCACCGAGCGGCAGTACCGAAGGAGATTGAGCATGACGCCACGGAATCCGGCTTTGAGCGCTCTAGCCCCCGCCGTGGCGACCCCGCTGCCACGCGTTTTGCGGCCCCAGCGCGCCGTCCCGGCCGACGCCGTGCGACCGACGCGGGCCGAGGTGAACCTCGCGAACCTGCGCCACAACCTGCGGGTCGTGCAGCGCCTGTCCGCCGGACGCCCCGTCTGGGCGGTGCTCAAAGCCGACGGCTATGGCCACGGCGCCAAAGCCGTCGCTCGCACCCTCGAGCGAGCCGGTGCCACGGGCATGTGCGTGGCCCTGCTCGAAGAAGGCATCGAGCTCCGCGATGCCGGCATCAAGATCCCGATCCTCGTGACGGGCGGCTACTACGGCCGCGCCTGGGGCGAGCTCCTGCGTCACGACCTGACGCCCGTCCTGCACGATCCGGGGCAGGTCGAGGCCCTCGCCGACGAGGTGCGCTACTCGCGCGCGGAGCCGATCGCCGCGCACGTGAAGATCGACACGGGCATGAGCCGTCTCGGCGTTTCGCCCAAGGAGCTCGAGCCGCTCGCGGAGGCGCTGCGCCGCCATCCGGAGGTGCGCCTCGACGGTTTGATGACGCATTTTGCCTGCGCCGACGCGGGCGACGTGCCGTCGATCGACGACCAGCTCGACGCCTTCGATCACGCTTCGGAGACGCTCGCGCGACTCGGGCTCACGCCGCGCGTCCGCCATGCCGCGAACAGCGCCGCGATCGTGCGCTCGGAGCGGGCACGGCTCGATCTGGTGCGCCCGGGAATCGCGTTGTTCGGCGTCGAGCCGAGCGCGGGGCTCTGTAAAGAGCTGCGGCCCGTCATGCGCGTGCGCACCGAAATCATCGCGCTCCGCGAGCTGCCCGTCGGCGCTTCGGCGGGATACGGCGGCACCTGGGTCGCCCGGCGACCGAGCCGCATCGCGACCGTTCCGATCGGGTACGCGGACGGCCTCGTGCGGGCGCTGTCCAACAAGGGCGCGCTCCTCGTGCGCGGGCGGCGCGCGCCGATCGCCGGCGCCGTCAGCATGGATATGACCATGATCGACGTGACGGACATCGACGGCGTGCGCCTCGGTGACGAATGCGTCGTGCTCGGCACGCAGAAGGGCCCGCTCGGCGAGGACGGCATCGGCGTCGCCGAGGTCGCAACGCAGCTCGGCACCATCCCGTGGGAAGTGCTCACGAACGTGTCGCGCCGCGTGCCCCGCTTCTACCGCGAGCCGTAAAGCGGCCCCCGCCGCGAGCACGATTTGCAAATTTCGGGGGGCTCGGACCTGGCTCCGCCGCCCGCGTTATTGACTCGTCGCGGGGACAGAAGGCGGCTTCAGCCATCACCCCGCTGGCAGATCTGACCAATTCTGGCTGCTCGGCCGACGTGGCTTGCGGCCCCCGAAAGCCCGGGGCTAAGTTCGCCCCCCTTGTCTCTTGAGGGGGATTGAAGCTTCGAGGAGCACTGATTCGAGAATGAAGTACGGCCATTTCGACGACGACGCCCGCGAATACGTGGTGACTCGTCCCGACACACCCCGTCCCTGGTCGAACTACCTCGGCACCACCGAGTACGGCGCCATGATCACGAACCACGCGGGTGGTTACAGCTTCTACCGGAGCGCCGCGAAGCAGCGCGTCTTGCGCATGCGCGGCAACTCCGTGCCCCTCGATCAACCGGGCCGCTACTTCTACCTGCGCGATCAGGCGAACGGCGACTTCTGGAGCGGCAGCTGGCAGCCCGTCGGCAAGCCCCTCGACAAGTACGAGTCGATCTGCCGTCACGGTACGGCTTACACGATCATCACCTCGAAGTACGACGGCATCGAGACCGAGGCGACCTACTTCGTCCCGCTCGGGCAAACCTTCGAGTATTGGCGCCTGCGCGTCGTCAATAAATCCCAGAAAAAACGCCAGATTTCCGTCTACACCTACTGTGAGTTCACGAACGTCGGTCACCTCTACAACGACCTCGTGAACCTCCAGTATTCGCTGTTCGCGAACAAGGCGACGTGGGAGAGCGACATGCTGCACGTCGCCTCGCACCCGTACGAGCCCTTCGATCCGCAGAAGCTCGGCGAGCCGGGCCGCGCGTGGATGAAGGTCGTCGGCGCGCCCATCGCGGGCTTCGAGACCCTGCGCGACAACTTCCTCGGCTTCTACGGCAGCTACCAAGCGCCCGAAGCGCTGAAGACCGGCAAGCTCACGGGCTTCCAGACCGAGGGCGAGAACATCGTCGGCGTCCAGCAGGTGGACCTCGACCTCGCGCCGGGCGAGTCGCGCGAGCTCATCGTCATGCTGGGGCTCGGCACGCCCGCCTCGCACGGCAAGCGCACCGTGGCCGAATTCGGCACGCCGGAGCGCTGCGAGAAGGAGCTCCAGGCCCTCAAACAGTCGTGGCATTCGCTGATCGGCGGCGTGCGCGTGAAGACGCCGGACCCGGAGTTCGACTCCATGGTCAACGTCTGGAACGCGTACAACTCGCTCATCACGTACGCGTGGTCGCGCGCGGCGTCGCTCATCTACAACGGCGAGCGCGACGGCCTCGGCTACCGCGACACCGTGCAGGACTTCCTGGGCGTCACGCCGCTGCTCAAGGAAAAGATGCGCGAGCGGCTCGAGCTGATGCTCACGGGCCAGGTCGAGTGCGGCGGAGCGATGCCGCTCGTGAAACCGTTTTCACATCGCCCGGGGCACGAGCAGACGCCGCCGAAGGAGCACTTCCGGAGCGACGACGCGCTCTGGCTCTTCAACGCCGTGCCGGCGTACGTCGCGGAGACGGGCGAGGTCGATTTCTACAAAAAGGTGCTGCCCTACGCCGATCGCGGCCAGGCGACGGTGCTCGGCCATCTTCGCCGCGCCCTCGAGTTCAATCTCGAGCGCAGCGGCCGGAACGGCCTGCCCTCCGGGCTCGCCGCCGATTGGAACGACTGCTGCAACCTCGGGTACACGGGCGAGAGCGTGATGGTGGCGTTCCAGGTGCGCTTCGGCCTCGGCGTGTACGCCGAGATCGCCGAGCGGCTCGGCATGCCGGAAGAGGCCAAGTGGGCGCTCGAAACGCAGAAGACGCTCGACGCCTCGATCCAGAAGATCTGCTGGGACGGCGAGTGGTTCATCTGGGCCACCGGCAAGGACGGCACCATCTTCGGCACGAAGAAGATGGAAGAAGGCAAGGTGTACATCAACACCCAGGTTTGGGCCGTCATCAGCGGCGCCGCCACGCCCGAGCAAGCCAAGCTCGCGATGAAGTCGATGAAGGACTACCTCGCGACGCCGTACGGCTTGATGCTGAGCGCCCCGCCCTTCGAGAAGACCCCGAAAGAGGTCATGGGCGGCGTCGTCTACAACAAGGGCATCAAGGAAAACGCCGGTATCTTCAACCACCCGCAAGGTTGGGCGGTGATGGCGGAGTGCCTGCTCGGCAACGGCGACCAAGCCTACGAGTACTACCGGGCGTACATGCCGTCCGCGTACAACGAGCGCGCCGAGATTCGCCAGATCGAGCCGTACGTGCACAGCCAGACGACGTACGCGACCGTCAACGTCAATGCGGGCAAGTCGCGCGTGCCCTGGCTCACGGGGACCGTCTCGTGGAGCTACTTCGTGGCGTTGCAAAGCATCCTCGGCATTCGGCCGGAGCTCGACGGCCTGCGCATCGATCCCTGCATTCCCGCGGCCTGGCCCGGCTTCGAGTGCGAGCGCGAGTTCCGCGGCAAGCGCATCACCATCAAGATCACGAACCCGAGCAAGAAGTGCCGCGGCGTGACGAGCCTCACCGTGAACGGCAAGAAGCTCAGCGGGAACCTGCTGCCGCTCGCCGAGCTCAAGGACGGCGCCGTGGTCGAAGCGCGGCTCGAGGGCTAGCCGTCCCGCGTCGCAGGGAGCGTCGTGCCATGAAGCTCACGCGCTCCCTGACCACGAAAGCACGCGGAGCCGTCCTCGCCGCGGCGTTGGCGCTCCTTGCGACGCTGCTACCGGCGAGACCGGTCCGCGCCGAGCCCGCGCCCGAGGGCGCCGCTACGCCCGGAGCATTCGACTTCGTGCTGCTCGGCGATCCGCAGATTGGCTACGGCACCGGGGGCGATTTGGCGGACGGCTCGCGCTTTCGCGAGGTGCTCGCCGCGGTCGATGCGAGCCGTCCGGCGCTCGCCGTGGTGGCTGGCGACCTCGTCCAGAATCGGAGCTTCTGGCAGTGGTGGATCTTCGACCGGGCGATCAAGGGGAGCCGCACCAAGTCGCTCTTGGTCGCGGGCAATCACGACATCGTGAGCGAGAGCTCGCTCGCGAGCTTTCGCGCGTCGCACGGCGCCGACCACTACCGCTACGTCGCCGGGCCGGTGACGTTCCTCGTGCTCGACTCGGAGGTCATGCGCTCGCCGGACCTCTCGGCGAGGGAGTTCGACGAGCAGTGGCGCTGGTTCGAGAAGACGCTCGCCAGCGAGCCCGCGGGGCAGCGCGTGTTCCTCGTCGCGCATCGCCCCCCCTTCGCGAACGACGAGGACGAGCGCGAAGCCGGCCAGAATTGGCCCCCGCCCGCGCGACAACGCCTGCTCGGCGCCATGCGCCAGCACGGCGTCGGATGGTTCCTCGCCGGACACCTCCACGCGCGGCGCACGCTCCACACGAAGGACGGCATCACGATCGTCGTCGAGCCGGGCTCGGCGCGTAGCTTCGACGCGTCGGTCATCGGCTACCGCGCGTTCCACCTCGAAGGCGGTCGCGTCGAGGAGAAGCTCGTCAAGGTGCTCGACGCGCCGGCACCGCCGTTCTCCGTGCCCGGGTTCCCCGGCTGGACGCCCCGCATCACGGACTTCAGCATCCGGCACTGGCTCTTCACGCTCGCCTACGTGGCGACGGGGGCACTCGCTCTGCGCACGGCGCGCGGGCTCCGCGCGGCGAAGCTCACCCCGGCGCTCGGCGTGTGGGGCGCGATCGCGGCGGCGCTCTTCTTCTTCGGCGCCAACATGCAGCTCGACTTCGACGAGGCCTTCACCGAGCTCGGCCGCATCAGCGCGAAGGTCGTCGGCATCTACAAAGTGCGCCACCTGATCACGGCCACGGCGCTCGCCCTCGGGTGCGCCGCGGGCGCGTGGTGGCTCGCGCGGCGCTTCCTCGCGTCCCCTCGCGATCGCGCGACGACCCTGGCCCTCGCGTCCCTCACCATCCCGACCGCGTGGTTCTGCCTGAGCGCGATCTCGCACCACTCGCTCGGCATGGTGCTGAGCGAAGAGACGTGGGACGTGCTGACGGTGCTCGCCTTCGTGACAATCGGCGGAGCCGCCCACGTGGCGCTCCGCCGCGTCCACGGCAAGACGCCCGCGGTCGCGAAGCGCGCTGGCTAAGCTTTGACGAGCGCGTCGATCTTCGCCGCGCAGATCAGGTCATTTTCGCTCACGCCGCCTACGGTGTGCGTCCAAAACACGACGCGACAGTGCTTGTAGGAGACGTGGAGATCCGGGTGGTGATCTTCGCGATGCACGACCCAGGCAAGCGCGTTCACGAACTCCATCGTCTCGTGGAAGTTCTTGAACTCGTAGGTCTTGGCGACCCGTTTGCCGTCACCCTCGAGCGTCCAACCGGGCAGCTCGGCGAGCACCTGGTTGATCTCGGCCGCCGCGAGCGCCGGTGTTCCCGCGGGGAGCTCACGGCAATGGCGCTCCAAGAGCTCTCGCATGGCGAGGAGCATAACGCCGATACCCACGCGGTCAATTGAACAGGAAGGCGGGAAGCCTTCCTTGTGAATCTCATCCGGGCGCCGCAGGCGGCGACTCGGCGTCGAGGAGAAGGCGCGGCTCGTTCAGCGCGGCCGCGACGGGACTGAGTCGCTCGTCGCTGCGGATCAGCGTCAAAAGGCCACGCATCGCCGTGAGGTACGCCTCGCGCTCGAGCTCACCACGCACGTACTGAACGCGCAGGAATACTCCGGCCGTTTGCGCCACGTCGCACAGGCAATAGGCGCGCACCTCCGCGAGCCGGCCGGCGTGCACCATGGGTCCCACGTCCTTGCCGTCGACGCCGACCTTGCCCGGCATGCCGCAGAGCTTCGCGATGACGTCGAGCCGTGATGCTTTCGCCGCGCCGAAATCCGCGACGTAGTCCATCAAGTCGAGATGTCCGTCGGCGGTGAAGCGGTAGCGCACGTCGCGCGAGCGGTAATAGTGGCGGAGCGGGATCGCGTGGCGCAGGCAGCGCGTCGCGATCACGGGCATGTCGAACGAGCGGCCATTGAACGTCACGAGGCAGGGCCGCCGCTCCTCGAGCAGCTTCGCAAAGTCTCGGAGCATTCCTGCCTCGTCCTTCGCCTCGCCGACCACGCCGAGGCGCTTGACCTCATAGTTGGCGTCGAGGAGCAACGCCCCGATCACGACGACGCGATGGTGAGGAGGAGCCGGTAAACGCTCGGTGTCCCCGGCCTGAATGATGGGGAGCTCGGCGTCGAGCACGGTCTCTATATCGAGGACGAGAAAA
>DASUGE010000491.1:0-2199 GCA_036274215.1 Polyangiaceae bacterium
GGCCCTCGATGCGCGCGGCGTGGAGGCGCGCGCCGGATGCCACTGCGCCACGCTCGCGCACCGCGCGCTCGGCCTCGATCCGCCCGCCAGCGTGCGACTGAGCTTCTACCTGTACAATACCGAGCGCGACGTCGAGACCGCCGCCTTCGCGCTCCGTGACACGCTCGGGCTCGCGCGACCGAGCGGCGTGCGCATCGTCCCGCGCACCGCGAGCGAACGCCCTTGTCCGAAAGCGTCCAGCGTGTGAGACTCGCCGCGCGCATGCCGCGCGAATCGTCCGGAACCACGAATCCGAACGCTCCGGTTTCGATCGCGGCGAGGACGCCCCTCGCGCTTCATTTCGTGTACCCCGCGGAGCTCGACGGGCTCGTGATCGACCTCACGCCCCGGCTCGAGCTCGGCCGCGACGCACCCGACCGCGGCGCGAAGACCGCCGGCCGCCCGAGCCTCCACGCGACCATCCCGCACGGAACGGTGTCGCGCCGCCATGCCGCCATCGGCGAGGCCGTCGCCGGTGTCGTGCCGACGCTGGTCGATCGGGGTGGCCGCAACGGCACGTTCGTCGACGGCCAGCCCGTGACCGGCACGGCCGTGCTCTCCAAGCACGCCGTCGTGCGTTTCGGCGACACGCTCGCCATCGTGGACGAGCGAGCGCCCGCGGGCGAGCACGCCGACGTGCACCTGCCGGGACGGAGCGTCGCGATGGCGCGCTTGCGCGAAGCCATGCTGCGCGGCGCGCCGAGCAAGAGCCCGCTGCTCATCAGCGGCGAAACGGGGACGGGCAAGGAGCTCACCGCGGCCGAAGTGCATCGTCACAGCGGACGCCAAGGTCCGCTCGTCAAGTTCAACTGCGCCGAGCTCTCGCCGACGCTCGTCGAATCGCAGCTCTTCGGACACGAGCGCGGCGCGTTCACGGGCGCGACCTCGGCGCACGCCGGACTCTTCGTGGCGGCCCACGGCGGCACGCTGTTCCTCGACGAGGTCGGCGAGATCCCGACCGAGCTCCAAGCCAAGCTCTTGCGCGTGCTGGAAGAGGGGGAAATTCGCCCGCTCGGCGGCACGTCCTCGCGCAAGGTGGACGTGCGCGTCGTCGCCGCCACCAACGTGAATTTGCTCGAGCGCATCGAGCAGGGGACGTTCCGCCGCGATCTCTACGCGCGCCTCTCCTACCTCGAGCTCCGGCTTCCGGCTCTGCGCGAGCGGCGGCAAGACCTCTTCGGCTGGGTCGAGAGCTTTCGCGCTCGCTGGTGCGCCGAGCACGGCATGACCGGCGCTCCGTTCGTCTTCCGCCCCCACGCGGCCGAGCGCCTCCTCCTCGCTCGGTGGCTCGACAACCTGCGCGGCATCAACCGCCTCGTGCACCGCTTGCTCGCCGCCGGCGCCGGCCCCGAAATCGGCGCGCAAGCACTCGACGCCGCCGTCCCCGAGCTCTTCGCTGGCCGCCACGAACCGTCCGAGCCCCCGCGCATGCCGTCCGCGCGTGCTCCCTCCGATCGCCCCACGCGCGAAGAATTCGAAGCCGTCTACCGAGCCAACGGCAGCAGCGTCCGCGCCACCTCCAAACACTTCGGCCGCGACCGCCGCCAAATCTACCGCTGGCTCGAGCACTTCGGCATCCCCAGAACCCCGGGCGACGACGAAGGCGCCTGACTCCCTCGCCGCATCGCATCGCCGTATCGCCGCCTCTCCGCCGAAGGAATGCGCACTCCGGCGTGTCGCAAGCGGTGGTGCGAACGAAATGCCACCGAGCGACTGCGCGCATCCGCGAAGGCGAGCTGATGCCTCCACGTGGGCTCGTCGCTTGCGCTCGGTTCCGCAATGCGCCACCGAGCGACTGCGCGCGTCCGCGAAGGCCAGCCGATGCCTCCACGTGCGGCCCACGTGGGCTCGTCGCTTGCGCTCGGTTCCGTGCTGCATGTGTGCCTTTCATCGGACGCGCTCTCGCGACAACGCCCCTGGCTTCAGTGCTGGATTTCGTCTGTCTTGGTTCCAAAAGGACTTTCACCTTCAGCTTTCTGCGCATGCTGGGCGCAACCCCAAGCGCGGGCATCGCGCGCGCAGAGGCCGACGGCGTCGGGCGGGTGGTGACGCGCGGTGCGAGTGATGACGTCCGACGCGGGCGGTGACGTCACGCGGGGCCGTGTCAGCAATGACGTGTGAGCGGTGACGTGCAGCGCTGCGAGCAGTGATGTGGCGTCA
>DASUGE010000492.1:0-2122 GCA_036274215.1 Polyangiaceae bacterium
TTCCTCGAGGGCGGGTTTGGCGGGGACGCCGTTCGTCACGTCCACGTACCAGGCCACCCTGCGCGAGACGACTCTTTCGCTACCTTCCTGGCTTTCGGCGAACCCTTGCAACGCACCGAGCGCGCGCCGCCATTCGGGCTCGGGCTCCAAGAGGTCACACAGAAGAAGCTCGCCCGGCTGGCACGGCCGAAGCTCGCGGAGCTCGGGCAACGGGTCTCGACTGAGCACCCGAGCAACGTGTCGGGCTTGGCGAGCGAACCAGTCGTAGCCGCCGGTGCTCGCGCGCTCGGCGTCAGCGACGAGGCGGCGAGCCCAACCGAGCCGCGCCACGTCGTCGCGCTCCTGGAGGGCGACGGTGAGCGCGTTCACGAGTGCTTCCCACGGCGAAGCCGTCGCGGGCAGCTGATGCACGCTGAGCCGCAGTCGCTCGGTCTCCGGCTGCGTCGTGCGCTTCGACAGCGTGCGCAGCGCGCGGCTCACGTCGGGCTCGGCGCTCGTTCGGGGCCAGCCTGCGACGCTCGGCGTTCGTTCTTTGCGTCGCGGCAAGCAACGCCGCACTAGCTTCGGTCCCTCCGGCGGCTCGCGGCTCAGCGCCAGCAGGACGAGCAGCGCCGTCACGCTGGCCGCCCCGTGCGCGCTGCCGTGCGCGCGGTCGTAGTCGCCCAAGAGTCGCTGCGCTTCGGCGCTGGCACCCGACGTGTAGGCGAGGGCGGCGCGGAACCCGAGCTGCTCGCGACTCGCGAAGTCGCCGATGAACGACAAGGCTCGCTCGGGCTCGCCGCGAAGTAAGGCGTGCTCGGCAAGCGTGAAGCGGAGCCCCGGCGTGCTCGCCTCGTCGAGTCGTTCGCTCGCGAAGCGGTAGAGCGGCTCGACCGGCGCGAGTCCGTACAAGGCGTCCGAGAGCACCTGCTCCACGAGACGGATTGCGAGCTTCCCCCAGGTGCGCTCGAGCCAGGCGGGATCGAACGAGGTCGCGATGGCCTCGCGCAGCATGCTGCTCGCAAAGGTCGTCTCGTGGCCGCGCGTTGCACGCCGCTCGAGCTCCGGCAAAGCACGCACGACGGCGTCGAGGTCGCCGGCATAGAGCGCGCAGATGAAGCCACTCCGCAGCGGATCGGCGCTTTTCGCGCGCAAGGTCCGCTGGACCTCGCCGAGCTCTTCGCGATCCCCGAGCTGCCGCAGGAGGAGTGGGCGCAACGCGGGCGGAACCGCGAAGAAGCGCTCCCCGTCCGCCCCGCGCGAGCCCACCGTTCGCGACGCCCCGGCGTCGACGACCCAACCCGCTTCGACACCCGCCCGCCAGAACTCGGGTAAGACGCCGGATGCCACGGCTTCGAGCGCCCTCGCCCCCAGGCGCTGCTCGCACGCGAGCACACCGAGCGCATGCCACTCGCCTCGATCGAGCTCGGTGGGGGAGGGCAAGCGCGGCTCGGCCATCGACGCCGCCGAGCATGGTCGCCGCCGCGGGCCGGATCAAGCCGGCGCCGCGCAACCACGCTTGATGGTCGCTGCATTTCGCCGCGCGCCGGCGCTCGCGCTAACCTGCTCCGACATGCGTTGGCAACGTGGCATCTCCGTCTTCGCGCTGCTCGCCGTTGCCATGGTGCCCGCACTCTCGGGGTGTCGGGCCCGCGCCGCGAAAGCCCAGACTCCGGAGCGTCCGGTCGCGCCGAGCGACGCCTTGCTGCCGGCGGGCGAGCTCGAGCACCGTTGGGTGAGCCCCAAGCCGAATCGTTGCCCTGACGTGCCTTTCCCCGCGCCCGGTCAAGTGCCGCCACAGGAGGAGGCCGAGCAGAGAACCTCCGTGCTCGGCATGCGATCGGCCCTGCAGGCGTGCGGGCGACAATTCCTCGAGCGTCACCCCTTCAGCACGGGCGGCACCATTCGTGTCACGCTCGTGATCGATTGCGAGGGTGATGTCACACGGGTTACCGGCCTCACCAGCGACACCGACCGTGCGTTTGCCGCCTGTGTGATGCGCACGGCGGTGCTCACGCCCTTCAAGCCGCCGAGCGCCGGCATTGCCAGGCTCTATCTGCCCGTGGCGATTAGTATGAAATGACTATGGATGGCGTCGCGCTGCGCTACTCGATGCGGCGGCCGAGCAGGCGCCTGGCGGCTC
>DASUGE010000493.1:0-3878 GCA_036274215.1 Polyangiaceae bacterium
GTCCTCGAGGGCCGCGAGGAGCTCGGCGCGCGCCTCGTGGGCGCCGGCATCGGCGAGACCGAGCGCCGCTTCCGAGCGCGACTCGGCGCTCGGATCGCGGAGCAGCGCCTGCGCCAAGGCCGAAACGGCGCGCGGGCGCGCCGGACCGCGCGCAAGCCGAACGAGATCGCGAAGCGCCGAAAGCCGCACGGCCGGGCGTTCGTGCTCGACGTCACGGAGCGCGGCGTCGAGCGTGCGAGGTAGCGGGGGCAGACCGAGCATGACGCTCCGTCCGCCTCGAATCAGCCGCCCGCGCCGCCGGCGCCGGCACCGCCCGCGCCCGCGTCGCCTGGCGTCACCTCACCCGTACAAACGTCGTTCGAGCGCGGCATGTTGGTGCCACCGTCCTCGTTCAGCACTGGAGCGGGATTGCCGAGGGGCGCGATTCCGCAGACCTTCGAAAACGAATCGATGACGCGAGCGTTCCACGCCTTGCTCGGATCGACGCACTTGTAGCCGTCGTTTTCGCGGCAGTCGTTGTTCTCGCCGCATTTTTTCATGCAGAAGGTGCGCGCGTACGGGCCCGAAGCGAGCGGGTCCTTGCAACCATCGACCTGGGAACGCTCGTCTCCGAAGCGGACGCACACGGCTTCCTCGGGGCAATCGTCCGGCTCGCAGTTGAAGATGGTGCAGTAACCGTCTTTCTGCGTGATGTCGCAGAGCCGCTCGCCCGTCGGCGAGCAGTCCGTGGACGTCTCGCAGGGATCGCCGATCTCGGGCCGGCAAGCGGCCGCTAGGAGCGAGAGAACGAGGAGCAAGCGAAGCGCCACGGGCGCTCTCTACCATGTTTGGTGCTATCAAGGCGCCCCGCATGCCGGCCGTTTTCGGTTCGACCGACCCCGCGAGGACCGCGCCCGCCCCGTGGCTCTTCTTGTCGGCGCTTTCGCTCGCACTTTCGGGCTGCGGCGGCGCGACACCGCTGCTTCATCCGGCCCACACGCTCGCGCCGGGAAAGGTGATGTTCAGCGGCGGCGTGAGCGGAACGTTCATCGCCGGCGACGCGAAGCAGAGCCTCGAAGAAGCGCGCGCCATCACGTCCTCCGGTGGCGTCGAGAGCGACGAAGATCGAAAGGCGCTCACGGAAGGAACGCTCGTCTCCGTGCTCGCTGCGCCCGGCCTCGCGCCATGGGTCGGCGGGCGCGTCGGCGTGGCGGAGCGAACCGAAGCAGGCATCGGCTACACGGGACGCTGGGCTCGCCTCGACGTGCGCCATGCGCTCGAGGATCGCAAGTTCGCGTTGAGCCTCGGAGTTGCCGGCCTCGTGATGCTTTCGCACCCGAGCGCCGATCCCGCCGAACCGTCGGGCACGTCCAGCGCCGTCTCGGGAGTCGACTCGAACGGCGCGTACGGTTTCGGCGTGAGCGTGCCCGTCATCGTCGGCTACCGGAGCGACGCCGAGCTCGTGCAAGCGTGGGGCGGAGTCGTCGCCGGTTTCGAGCAAGCGATGGGAGACGTCGTGCTCGCGAAACCCTGGGAGGTCACCCCGAGCGACGAGGTTCCGGACATCCTGGAAACCAAGCTCGACGCCCACCGCTTTTCCGGCGCGGTGCTCGTCGGGCTCGCCGTCGGCATCCAGCCGATCTGGGTCGCCGTCGAAATCTCGGGCCGTTATTTTTCGATCGACGGGACCATGAGGGGTGGCTCGACGGTAGCGAAGGGTGACTTCACCGGCGTGAGCATCGAACCGGCCGGCGCCATTCTGGGCCGATTCTAGTAACGGCCGAATCCTCACCTGCGGGATTCCTCGAATAAGTGAGCGTCGGGCGAGAGTTCGTGACACTCTTCAATGTCATGGTTCGTCAGCGGAATGCCTGGTCGCTGGCTGCGGCGGGGCTTGCTTTTTGGGCCTGCGCCCTCCCTGAAAACAACGCGCCCGAGCCCGCAGCCCAGACCGGCGGCACTTCCTCCCAGGGCGGCGCGCCGCAGGGCGGCTCCGACGCCACGGGCGGCACCAACGCGACCGGCGGCACCGGCGGTGGCGACACGGGTGGAACGGGCACGACCGGGGGCACCGGCGCGACGGGCGGCACCGGCACGACCGGGGGCACCGGCACGACCGGGGGCACCGGTACGACGGGCGGCACCGGCACCACCGGCGGAAACTCGGGCGCGGGCATGACGGGCGGAGCCGGCGGCAAGGGCGGCACCGCAGGTGCTGGCGTGACCGGCGGAAACTCGGGCGCGGGCATGACGGGCGGAGCCGGCGGCCAGGGCGGCACTGCAGGAGCAGGCGTGACCGGCGGCACGGGCGGTAGCGCGTCGGGCGCCGGCGGCAGCGCCGCGGGCAAAGGCGGCACGGGCGGCAGCGCCGGCAGCTCGAGCGTGTGCTCCTGCCTCGCGCACCGCTACGCCTTCGAAGGCAGCGGCACGACGGCGGTCGATTCGATCACCACGAGCGGCAACGGCACCATCACCGGTGGAAGCCAGACGGGCGGCGCCGTCACCCTGAGCGGCACCGAGCAGTACGTGACGCTCCCCGCGGGAATCATCAGCGCGCTCACGAACGCGACGTTCGAGGCATGGGTCACCTGGACGGGCAGCTCGGATTGGCAGCGCATCTTCGACTTCGGCAACAACGACGCAGGGAACGGTAACCAGGGCACGAACAACACCGCGAGCCCGTACTTGTTCCTCACGCCACGGGCCCCCGCCTCGAACCGCTCCACGGCTTGCACGACCACGACCGCAAGCCGGCCGCGCGTCGCCTTCACCGTGAACGGTCCGACGAACGAAGCCTGCACCTTCGCCCCCGCCGCGTTTGGAACCGCAATGACCCACGTCGCCGTCACGGTCAGCGGCACGACGATGAACCTCTACATCGCCGGAGCGCCGGTCGGAACGGCGTCCACGCTCCCGATGGGCTTGGGCAGCATCACCGACACGCACAATTGGCTCGGCCGTTCACAGTACGCCGCGGACAGCGAGTTCGCGGGTAGCATTGCCGAATTCCGGATTTACAACACGGCGCGATCGGCCGCGCAGATCTCGGCGAGCGCCGCGGCGGGCCCTAACACCGTCCCGACTCAATAAGCGCCTCGAGAAGCGCGGTGCCTTGCTCGATACCCGGGCTCAGCCTAGGCTGACAGGCGATGGTTCGAACGACGGTCAAGGGCGGTCTTCTGAAGACCCTGCTCGCGGGGCTCGCGCTCGCGGGTTGCACCGTGGAACCTCTGCCCGAAGGTGAGTCCACGGAGAGCGTCACGCACGCGGTCGTCGTGGTCGAACGAAGCGCCGAAGCCGACGCTCCCGAAGCGGTGAAGGCGGAAGCCTTCGCCGGCTTCTTGAGCCTGCCGCGCGAGCTCGAGCCGGGCCGCGTGCTCCCCATTGCGGAGCTCGCTCTCGACTTGCCCACGGCCGGCGCCTGCAAGAAGGTCGAACCGGATCGCCGCCCCGTCTCCACGGACGAGCTTTCCCGCGCAGAGCTCCTCGATGCGGGAGAAGTCACTCTGGTGGCCGGCGGTGTCGTGACGACGCTCGCCCCGCGGGCGTTTCCGAGCGCCGCCGACGCGATTTCCGGCGTCGTCTACACGACTCGCGATCGGGCCGCCGAACCGCTTCCCGCAGCCACGCGCTACACGGTAGCGACGAGCGGCAGCGGCTCACTCGACCCGATTTCGGCCGAGCTTCCCGCGCCGGCGGCACTTTCCGGCGTGACTCTCCTCGGAAATCCGTTCGGCGAGGTCGGGACCGTACCTGCCGACGGCGAGGTCGAGCTTCGCTGGGACGCGGGCGCCGCGGGCGACGTCGTCTATGTCTCCGTCGAGACGGACGGCGGCTCCACGCTTTGCGCCTTCCGCGACGACGCGGGGCGCGGAGCGCTGCCGAAGACCGCTTTGCCC